>NZ_JBSGDB010000392.1:0-8325 GCF_053602155.1 Streptomyces sp. NPDC004561 | reverse complement strand
GCCGTCGACGCCGCGGCCGGCCGGCACCTCATCCCTGGGTGGTCCAGGTGCTCGCGCCGCCCGGGCCGCCCGTGCCCGAGGTTCGCGCAGAGTCCGTGGAGGCGACGGGAATCTGCTCGGGCGTACGACCGGGCAGCCGGTGGGCCGGACCTGCGGCCGGGCGCGTGGGACTGCCGATCCCGGCGAGCTTCTCCACCTCGAACGCCAAGGCCTCGCGGGCCGTCTTGAGCTGCGTCTCCACGGACTGGATGGCGTCGAGGAAGGCACGTGCCCAGGCCAGGCGGCGTTCCAGTTCCTCGAACTCGGCGGTGTAGTGCGTGCCGGAGCGGGCGCGGTACTCGAGTACGGCCCGCTCGGCCTCCTCCTGGGCCTGGCGCTGTGCCTCACGCAGCACGTCGTGGTACTGCCGACGGGCCTGGTCGGCGACCTGCCGGGCGTATTCGCGCGCCTGGGCGATCAACGAATCCGCCTGCTGCTGGGCGCGGGAGAGCAGGTTGACGGCCTCGACGGTCGGCTGCCGCTGGGATACCGCCTTGCCGGTCTGAGCGGCCTGCCCGTTCGCCTGCTCGCCCCGCTCGCGGTAGAAGTTGCGCAGCCGTTCGTTCTCGGCCCACAGCCCGGCCAGGTCCTGGTGGAGCGCCGTCATCTCGTCGGCGACCCTCAACATGAAGCGCCCGACCTCGTCCTCGTCCAGGCCGCGCCGGCCGATCGGGGTACGGGTGAACTGCTTGGTGCGGATCTGTTCGGGTGTCAGCCGATACTGGGTCTGGTGGTCGGGCGTGTTCATGACTCGATGTCCTCCCCGTGAGACGCGACGCCGTACTGCTCGCCACCCAGGCCGGTGAACGACTCGAACCGGATGCGCTCGACCGGTGTGCCGGCCTGCGCGAGGCGCTGAACCGAGTCGCGCACCATGTGGTCCGAGCCGCACACGTACACCTCGTGGTCGGTGAAGCGGCCGAGGCGCAGCGCCACCTCCACCGCGGTGCCGCTCTCCTGGGGCCGCAGGGAGACCTCGGAGACGGCCGGGATGACGCTCAGCCAACGGTGGTGTGCCTTGGCGAGGGCCTCCAACGCGGGCCAGTCGTACAGGTCGTGGTCAGTGTGTGCGCCGACGACGAGTGTCACCCGGCGTTCCGGCCGCCCGGCCCGCTGCCCGGCGACCTGCTCGGCCAGGGCCTTCAGCGGCGCCAGCCCGGTGCCGCCGGCCAGCAGCAGCAGTGGCCGGTCGCCGTCCGGGTTCAGCGTCAGCCGGTTGCCGACCGGGGCGCCGAACCTCAGCACGTCCCCGAGCTGGATGCCGTGCACCAGCGCCGAGGAGACCGGGCCGCCCGGAACCATGCGGACGTGCAGCTCGATGGTGCCGTCCAGGCGGGGAGCGTTGGCCGGGCTGTAGTAGCGCCACATCCCGGGACGCAGGTGGGTCGCCACCGCGACGCTCTGGCCCGGCAGGAAGTCCAGGCGGTAGTTGGCCTTGACGGTGAGCACGGCGACGTCCAGCGTGCGCCGTTCGTGGCCGATCACCTTGGCGTCCCACCAGGGCGGGCTGCTGTTGGTGGCCTCCTCGGCGGCCTGGCGCATGACCTTGGCCACGAGCTCGTACGCCGCCTGCCAGTCGGCGGCCAACTGGTCCGTCCACTGCGGGCCGAGGAAGTGGGCCAGCGTTCCCAGCAGCGCGGACCCCACCGCCGGGTAGTGGTCGGCCTGAACGTCGAACTTGCGGTGGTCCGCCCCGAGTTGCTTCAGGAAGGGCACCAGCTCGTCCACCTGGTCGACGCGGGACACGATGGTGCCCAGCGCTCCGAAGAGCTTGTCACGCTGCCCTGCCATGCCGATCGGGAACATGTCCCGAGTTTCGGGATGGGTGAAGAACAGCGTCGAGTAGAAGAACAGCGGCACTTGGTCGCCGTAACCGGCCACCACGTTCCAGCTCTCCTGCAAACGGCGAGCGTCAACCACGATGTCAGGCTTTCCGCACCAGTTCGTCGGAGGGCTGCCGGACGATCTGCTCCTTGACCGCGGCGAGCACCCCGGCCACATGCATCAGCACGTCCACTCCGACGCGGTTCTCCCACAGCACGCCGAGCAGCACGTGACCCACCCGCTCGTAGTGCTCCCCGGTGACGCCCAGCCCCTGGTGCGCTTCGGCCAGCTCTCGCCCGGCGTAGTTGTCCGGCCCACCGAGGACCTTGGTCAGCATCAACACCATGTGGCGCTTGAGCGTGGGCAGGTCGGTGCCCTCGAAGTACGGGGCCAGCTGCTCGTCCTGCAACGCGTGGAGATAGAGGTCGTCGACGACCTTCTTGACGGCCTGGGCGCCGCCGATCTGCTGGTAGAGTGCCGAGGTCTCCGGGTGGTCGCCTGGCAGCTCCTTCGCGTGCGTCTCGGCGGCTTCGTCGAGCGTCATGTCTGTCACTTGGGCCTTTCTCATCTGTGGTCTCAGATGGCGGCACGTAGATGTGCCTCATATCTCGGCTCTTGCGCGCCCCCGTTCCCCGGTCGGCGGATCCGGGCCGCGGCCGGGATCTCCAGCCGCCTGCCTTACGCACCGCCGCGTCCGCCGCCGACGGCGATGTCGCCCAGGACCTCACCGAGCCTGCACACCAGGTGTGTTCCCCCGAGGTGTGCCGGGTGTGTGTGCACCACGGCAGGGCCCTGATTCCGTTCGGCCGGAAGCGGATGCCCGTGATCCTGTCGTACGTCGACAGTGAGTCGCAAGCCTGTCCATGCGATCGCCATCGCGTGTGTTGGCGTGATCCGACCGGTGCTGGCGGAGTCGTCTGTGCTCTCCTAAGTCCCTTGCCAGCAGCGGAAATTGTGGACCGGGGCGGGAGGGGAGTCAGGACACCGAGGGTGAGCTTGGCGTGATCACCACGGATCGTGTGGCATAGAACACAACAAGTGAGAACGGCCGCCTGCGGGGCGCCGTTTGGGCATCGCCGAGTGCTCGACCCCTCGCCGGCGGGCGGCCGCTGAGACGGGGGCTTCCCCGCTGTCCGAGGCGAGTTGACCCCCAGCCTTTAAAGTGGCGCAGGCAGCCGGCCGATGGCGCGGTTGACGGTGACCGCCGGCCATCGAAGCGCCGGCCTGCTGTCCCGACCGCCCATGGGCGTGGACCTGGTCGTCGGCGCGTCCCCGTACGACTGCGCCGGGTGACACACAGGCTGTCATGGACCGGGTCGGACACCTGGACCGATCCGACAGCGGACGTGGAGCGGCTCGCGGGCAGACTGACGAGCCGCCTGAAGCAGCTCCAGGCCGCCCACCCCGACTGGGTGAGCGGCTGTCAGGCCTTCGGAGGCGCCGCTCGTCTCGTGATGAGCGGCGACCACGCACCTGTGCTGCGCCGTCTGTGCCTGACGGCAGACCCGCGGGTCGGGCTCATCGTCGCCTCGACTGGTGGCGTTCCTGTCTTGGCGGCAAGTCCTGCGACTTGCCGGTCATCGGGCGGTGTGGGATGCGGCCGGTTTTCTGGGGGCTGGCTTTTCGTACTGCTCCCGGAACGCTGCCTGGGCCACGGGACGGCTGCGGGAGGCATTCCCACACCAGGACCCGCCCCGCCGCAAGCCCTCTGTGAGGGACGTGACTGGGTGGATCACCCGCCATCCCGACCGACTGGCCACCGACGACGCCCTGCAGCTCAAGGAGATCCTCGCGCGCGTCCCGGCGCTCGCCCGCACCGCCGAGCACGTCCGGGCATTCGCCGAGCTGATGAACGACCGCCGCGGCCACCAGCTCCCAGACTGGATTGCCCGCGTCCAACAGGACCAGGTCCCCGCCCTGCAGACCTTCGCCACCGGCCTCCTGCATGACCTCGACGCAGTCGTCGCCGGACTGACCCTGCGCTACAGCTCCGGCGCCGTCGAGGGCCACAACAACAAGATCAAGATGATCAAACGCCAGATGTTCGGCCGCGCCAACTTCGACCTGTTGCGCAAACGCGTCCTCCACGCGGCATGAGCCGGGTCGTGGCAGCGTGGACGGTGACGTGGTTGGCGTGGATGGTGACGGCGCTGACCGCGACGTCGGGGGCCTGGTGAAGCCAGAGGTCGTGGAGCAGCTCGTGGGTCACGATCGTTCATGATCGCGGAGTTGGTGACCCTCCGTGGCTCTGGCACGAAAAGTGATCCAGAACCAGGATTTGGACCGGTGGCGAGACAGGCCGTCCAGTGCTGCAGTTGTGTCCAGCATGGATCATTCGGTGGCGCCGGCCAGCATCGTCAGTGCAGCGACGAGAGGGCTGTCCCAGCAGCCCGATACCGGACCGGTCATACCTGGCGTCACTCCTACACGGAAGATACGTCCACTCTCGTTAGACGGCAGCGTGCATTTCCGTGGGCCGCGAGCGTGAAGAGGAGAAGAGATCTTGCGCCCCAAGGAGATCAAGCAACCTGTCGATCGCGGGGCTGGTGTCCTGGATGACGACGGTCTTGCTTCCGCTCAGGGCCCGCCGGCGCAGTTCCAGAAGAACGCTCAGGCCAGCGCAGTCACAGAAACTGAGCCCGCTCAAGTCCAGGTCGAGACCGCGGGACGAAGCAGCAAGCGCTTCGCTCAGCTGGTCTCGGAGCTGGCTGCCCGAGACGAGGTCGAGTTCACCGCGCACGGTGACACGTACTCGGTCATCGCTCGACGCGTACGACGTGGCTATCTGGCCAGGCAGGAGTGACTTCGCAGCCGTACTTCTACCTGGGTAGGGAACGCCCGGCGCTGTGGGGGACTGTGCCCAGTGGGAAGGGTGCTGCATGCCTCACTCCCTGTGCGCTTATCGTGGTCCGCTACGAGGTTCCCTCTCAACGGGAACACACGTCAACATATACACGAACTTCTGTGCGTGCTTTTGGATGCGTGTATAGCTGTTCGCTAGAGTGGGGGCATGGATGAGGTGCCCGAGCCCCACACCGGATGGACGTTCCTGACGAACCACGCCCGCGTCCTCGCTGCCATCGCGGACAATCAAAGCGTCCGCGTCCGTGACGTCGCCGCCCGCTGCCGCATCACCGAACGCGCGGTGCAAAAGATCATCGCCGATCTGGAGCAGGCCTCTTTGCGTCGGCGGCTGTACCGACGGCCCCGCGGCCGGTGTCGTTGTCGATCGGTCAGTCGGGGGCGCCGCGTATGGCTTGGGCGGAGCTGGTGAGGGTGTCGAGTCGGGCGGCGAGGTCGGGGTGGGCGGTTGTCAGGTGGGGGCGGGCCGCGTTCAGGGGGCGGACGAGGGCGGCGGGATCGTCCCGGGCAAGGGCCGCGTCGAGCTTGCTGACGGGCAGGCGGGCGGCGGTGGGAAGGTCGGTGAGGGCGGTGATCTGGCCGGCGATGCGGCGCAGGTCGGCGGCGTTGTTTCGGGCCCAGGCGGTGAGGGTGCGGTCGGCGGCGCGGCGTTCGCGGGTGGCCTTGACGCGTTGTTCGCCGGTGCTTCCGGCAGGGCCGGGCCGGTTGCGCAGATAGCGGCGTTCGGCCGCCTGGCGGCTGGCGACGCCGAGCGGATGGGCGAGGTCGGCCCAGCTGGCTCCCGCGTCGCGGGCTGTTTCGATCAGGCCGGCTTCCCAGCCGGCGAGCTGCTCACGCACCTGCCGCAGCAGCAGGAGGGAGGCCAGGGCCTGCTCCCGCCCGGTGTGGTTGCCGTCGGGGGCCTCGGCTGCCTCGTCCTGGGCGGCGCGCAGGGCGTTGCTGATGGTGTCCAGGGCCGCCGCGGCAGCGAGAAACGATGCCGGGTTTTGGGTGTCGGGGCGGGAATTCGGCTGGTCGGCCGCTGTCATGGGCACCTCGCTCCGATGTGTCGTCCTTTCGATGACCTCATGTTTGTCATCCATTGGATGACATGTTACAACGGTTTCCGTGAGGCGCATTGGCAGGTACTGCCCTGAACCTTCTGGAGGTGTTTCACGATGTTGATGCGCACCGACCCCTTCCGTGAGCTGGACCGGCTGGCTCAGCAGCTGATGGGCCCGGGCACCTGGTCCCGGCCGTCCGCGATGGCGATGGACGCCTACCGCGAGGGCGACGAGTACGTGGTGGCCTTCGACCTGCCGGGTGTCAGCCCGGAGGCGATCGACATCGACGTCGAGCGGAACATGCTGACCGTCAAGGCCGAGCGCCGGCCCGTGGCGAAGTCCGACGACGTGCAGATGGAACTCTCCGAGCGTCCGCTGGGCGTCTTCTCCCGCCAGGTCGTGCTGGCAGACACTCTCGACACCGAGCGCATCAAGGCCGACTACGACGCCGGGGTGCTCACCCTGCGCATCCCGATCGCCGAGCGCGCCAAGCCCCGCAAGATCGCCATCGGCGGGGAATCCTCCCGCAAGGAGATCTCCGGCTGACCCCGGCGGCAAGGGCCGGTCAACGGCGTAGGGCGGGAACCCGATCTCCCCCTCACCCGCCCTCCGCCCCCGCCGGAGCACAGCAGTCGAAGAAGGGTGGCGGCCGACGTGACCCTGCGAATCGACGCGTTCCTCGACCATGTGGAGGAACGCGGCGAGTATCAAAGTGTGCAGAAAGCAGAACGCGCGGCCCGCGTGGTCCTCGCCCTGCTGGGCGCACACCTGGTCGGCGAGGTGCGCCCGGCTGGCGGCGCGCCTGCCGGAAGCTTCGCCCTGATCCTGCTGAATCAGCTGCAAAGCGCCGAACCGCTGCCACCGGAGCGGTTCGGCGGGCGACGGCGGCCTGGATCGAGGGGGCCACCGAGCAGACCGCGACCTGGGACGTCAGCGCCGTCCCCAGCACGGTCGCCGACGCCGCCTGCGACGACCTCCTGGGGCGGATCCTGCTCCAACTCCCCGCAGGCTACGACCTGCTCTTCGGCCGCCCGGCCCACCTGACCACTCAGACAACCGGTGCCCGCGCACACCGCCGGGCACCGGCATCCCAACCTCGGCGACAGAAAGGCAACCACCGCAGTGATGTCCGACCGGCGTGCACCGCTGAAGCACCTGCCCGTGATGACGTTCGAGCAGATGCTGGACAAGGTCCGTTACGAAGGCGCCTACCCCACCCGGGAACGGGCCGAGGAAGCCGTCCGCCTGGTCATTTCGGGTCTCGGGCGCCAGCTGACGGGCGAGGAACGCGTCGAACTGGCCGCCCGCCTGCCCTGGGAAGCCGCACGCATCCTCACCGAACAGATCCCCGACACCCAGCCGCTGACCGGCTGGGCCTTCGTCAAGGACCTCGCCACCCGCAGCGGCACCACCCTGGGCACCACCCGCTGGGACACCGGCTCCGTCCTCGCCGCCGTCGCCGCCCTGGCCGGCCCCGAACTGCTCACCCGCATCCTGCGCCAGCTCCCCGGCGGCTACGCGCTGTTGTTCGGCCGCGCCGAACTCACCCAAGCCGCCTGAGCGGAGCGTGTGCCGGTACCGACCACCCGCCAACCAAGATCACTCCCAGCGGCAGACGTGACTGCCCCGATGGCTCCCCGGACCGGATTACCGGGGCAGGCGGACGCGGATGGTTTTGCCCCGGCCGGGGCCCGGGGCAGTGTGGCGGCGGACCATGGGCCGGCCGACTCCTTTGGCGCCGCCGTTGAGGTCCGGGTGCCCGTACCCGCGGGGGCGCGGGTACAGGTCGCTGGCGGCGACGTTCACCGCGTCGGCAGTGGCGCCCAGTTCGAGGGTGCACCGGCCACCGCCGTGGCGCAGGGCGATGGTGGTGAGCTCGGACAACCATCAGGGGGAGGGGGCTGTGCCGTCTCCGGGGACCGGGACCGGGTCCAGGCTGTCGAGGAAGGCGCGGGCGGCGTCACGAGCGCGGGCGATGCCGGCGGGACTGTCGCCCTCCACCACGACAGGCTCGCTGGGAGCCGCCGCGCGGGTCGTCTCCGTGTCGGTCCTGCGTCATCGCCCGGCCCCCGATCGATTGTGCCGCCAGGCTCAGCGTGTGCCCGCGGGCCGGAATGCAACCAGGGACAGCACTCTTCCGCGTGCAGGCGGGGGGGAAACCCTCTCCATGGAGGAAATCTGTTGTGGCGATGGTAGACATTGGCGGGTTGTGGGGTTACTGTTTCTGTCGTACCCAGGAAGTCGAAGTGGGCACGGCAGAGACGAACTGCCGTCCAGGTCATGCAGGACGCGACCCGAGAGGTCGCGAGCAGTACTCGCGTTATCCAGCAGTACAACCGAGTAACCGAAGGTAAGGAGCAGAACGCCATCAGGATCGCCCGGGCGAGGAAGCAGTCCGCCCGGGTACCGCAAGACCCCGGATTGGAAGGTGGTCCCCGGTCACGCATCCGCGATCCCCGCACCCCCGCCCTCCCAGGCGGAACCTGCGGACACAGAAGTCCGGCGCAGTCGGCCGGTAGATGGTGTTGAAAGCTCGGGGCCCGGGTTGCCGTACGGC
>NZ_JBSGDB010000391.1:0-8353 GCF_053602155.1 Streptomyces sp. NPDC004561 | reverse complement strand
GCCCGTACGCCTGGCCGTGGAACGTGCTGGGCTGGCCGGGCGTGAACGTGCCGGCCGGGTTCGCCGGCGACGGCCTCCCGGTCGGCGCCCAGTTGCTCGGCCCGGCCAGCAGCGAGCCGCTGCTGGTCTCGCTCGCCGCGCAACTGGAGGCGGAGCTGCGCTGGCACGAACTCTGGCCGCCGGAGCGGGTGGACGCGGACGAACCGGCCGCATGACGGCGTTCCGCCCGTACCCTTGGGCCATGGACGATGCGTCGATGGTCGGGCTCGTCGGGCGGGTGACGGGGACGGTCGGGCCCGGGCTGGTCGGCGAGGTGATCGTACGGGTGCGCGGGGGCGCGGAGCACTTCCTCGCCCATCCCGCCGACGGCACCGCCCGGATCCAGCCGGGGACGGTGGTGATGGTGGTGGAGTACCTGCCGCCCCGGACGGTCTACGTCACCGCCGCGTACGACAGTTGAGCATGCTCCGCCCCTGGTGGGGGCGGTATGCGTCAAGATGGCAACAAGGCTTCGCCGGCGTCTTCTGCGGTGACCGGAACAGGCGCACACTCCCCTCGTTCGGTGCCGAAAGGGCACCATGCAAAGGGGGCGTATGCCGATGGTCGTCGGCGTCGTTGCGGGGGCGGTCGTCGTTGCCGTCCTGGTTGTGATCGGTCTGTTCAAGGCGATGTGGCGGGTCGCCGAGCCGAACGAGGCGCTCATCATCTCCGGTTCCAAGCACCGCACCGAGGGGCTCGAGGAGGGCATGGGATTCCGCATCGTCACGGGGCGCGGCACGCTCGTGCTGCCCGGTGTGCAGGCGGTGCGCAAGCTCTCCCTGGACCTGAACGAGACCGAGCTGCACGTGGACTGCGTGACCCATCAGGGCATTCCGCTGAAGGTGCGGGGCGTGGTCATCTTCAAGGTGGGCGACGACTTCGTGTCGATCGCCAACGCGGCCCGGCGTTTCCTGGACCAGCAGAAGCTGATGTCGGAGCGGGTCCACAACGTCTTCGCCGGTCATCTGCGGTCCATCGTGGGCGGGTTGACGGTCGAGGACATGGTCCGCGACCGGGAGAAGCTGACCGGGCAGACCCGGGCGGCCTGCGGCACGGAGATGGAGAAGCTGGGCCTGATCGTGGACTCGCTGCAGATCCACGAGATCGAGGACCCGACCGGGTACATGCAGAACCTGGCGATGCCGCACGCGGCGGCCGTCCAGCGGGACGCGCGCATCGCGCAGGCGGAGGCGAACCGGCTCGCCACCGAGGCCGAGCAGCAGTCCTTCGCTCGGATGGCGGAGGCCACCCGGGACAGCGAGATCCTGCAGGCCGGCTACCAGGCCGAGCGGGACAAGGCGGCCGCGAAGGCGCAGCAGGCCGGTCCGCTCGCCGACGCGGCCGCCCGGCAGGAGGTCGTCGTGCAGGAGACGCGGGTCGCCGAGCTGGAGGCGCACCGGCGGGAGCAGCAGTTGCAGGCCGACGTCCGCAAGCCGGCGGACGCCAGGGCGTACGAGACGCGGACGCTGGCCGAGGCCGAGCGCGACGCGCGGATCTCGGCGGCGCAGGCGAGGGCCAGGGAGACGGAGCTCGCGGCCGCCGCCGAGGCGACCCGGGTGAAGACGGCCGCGGCCGCCGAGGCCGAGGCGACCAAGACCCGGGGCGCGGCCACCGCGGACGCCACCCGGGCGACCGGTGAGGCCGAGGCGTCCGCCGCGCAGGCCAAGGGTCTGGCGGAGGCTGCGGCCACCCGGGCCCAGGGGCTCGCGCAGGCCGAGGCCATCAAGGCGCGTGCCGCCGCCCTGGCCGAGAACCAGGAGGCGGTCGTCGCCCAGCAACTCGCGGAGAAGTGGCCGGAGATCGTCCAGGCGGGCGCGTCTGCGTTCGGCAACGTGGACAACATGGTGCTGCTCAACGGCGCCGACGGCATGGGCGAGTTGTTCGCCAAGGCGCTCACCATGGGCGGCACGGGCCTGGGTCTCGCCCGCAGGCTGCTCGCCACGATGGGCGCCGACGGACAGGCGCCGAAGGCCGGCGCTCCCTCGCTCGACGGTGCGGCGGCTCCTCCGTCGGAGACGGTGCTTGTGGAGGAGGAGGACTAGCGGCTTCGGCGACGGCCGGGGTCCCTCACCGGGGCCCCGGCCGTACGTGTGCGCGCGGGCCGGCTCGTCACACGGTGAGCAGGCCGATGCCGAGGGCGATCAGGGCGACGACCTTGAGGAGTTCCAGGGCCACGTACCACAGGTGGCTGTGCGAGCGGGGTAGTTCCTCGCCCGCGAGGACCCGGTCGGACCTGCGGTTCAGGATGGGCCGGACGACGGCCAGCTGGGCGAGCAGGAGGACCGCCGCGGCCGCGGTGAGCCCGACGATGCCGGCGGGGGCGCCGCGCAGGGCGACCGCGGCGATCACGACGATCGCGAAGACCGCCTCGACGGCGTTCAGCGCCCGGAACACCAGCCGGCCTATGCCGAGCCCGATGGGAATCGTCACGCCCGGCGCGCGGAACTTCAGCGGGGCCTCCACGAAGGAGATCGCCAGGACCATGCCCAGCCAGACGAAGGTGATCGCGCCGGCGGTGGCGGCGGACGTGGCGTTCATCGAGGTGTTGCCTTTCTCATTGCGGTGGGGTTCAGCCGACGGCCGTCTCGCTCAGGTGGGCGAGGCAGGAGTCCGGTTCGGCGAACGGCTCCAGGCCGGTGGCCGTGAGCGGCGCGCCGAGTCCGGCCAGCGCGCCCTGCATCAGGCCGAGATGGAGGGGGCAGACCAACTGGCCGTGTTCCTCGGCGAGTTCCAGGAACGGGCAGTGCCGCAGCCGGATCCGCTCGGGGGCCCGGCCCGCCTCCTCGTTCCCGCCCTCCGGCCGCGGCTCGAAGCCCAGGTCGTCCAGCAGGGCGAGGAGCCGGTCCGTCGAGCGCTCCGCCGTCGGCCGTTCGTACGGGGGCGGCGGGTCCACCAGGAACCGGCCCCACTCACGGCCCGTCTCCATCGCCTCCGCGCGTGCCTCGGCCGGTTCGGCGCCCGCCCATCGACTGAGCAGCATCCGCGCGAGAAGGAGGTATCCGCGGGTCCCGCCGCGGTCCATGCCGGGGCGGGGGGTGTAGACGGTGCGGGGCCGGCCGGGGCCCGAGGGGGCGTCGTTACGGCGCTCGACCAGACCGTCGGCCACCAGGGCGTCCAGGTGGAAGCGCACGGTGTTGGGATGGACGCCCATCCGCTCGGCCGTCTCGGTGACACCGAGCGGCGCGGGGGCGGCGCGCAACACGTCCAGGACCGCGCGCCGGCGCGGACTTTCCTGTGTGGCCACGTCCGAACACCTCTCTCACCTGCGCTGATTTTCCACGAATCTTACCTGTAGTAATTGTAGGGTGGGCAGCGAGACCGATACGACGAGGGGTACAGATGACGTCACCGTCCCCGGCCGACGGCGAGTCGGCGGGCCACGCGCAGGCGGAGCCGCGCATCCTGTGCGACGCCCGGGCGCTGGCCGAGGATCCGCCGGTCCCGTCCGGGGTGCTGTGGAAACTGGCCGAGAGCGGACGCCAGCTGGACGCCAACGTGGTGCGGCTCGCCCCGGGCGGCCGGATCACCACCCACACCGAGCGGCAACTGGACGTGATGCTCGTGGTCGTGGCCGGGGACGGCGTGCTCGGCGCGGGTGAGGCGGACGCACCCCGGCCGCTCGCCGAGGGCGCGCTGGTGTGGCTGCCGCACGGCTCCACCCGCAGCATCGCCGCCGGGGAGAGCGGCCTGACCTATGTGACCGTGCACCGCCGGCGCCCCGGCATGCGGATCGACACCCGGTCCGACATCGCGCCGGCGTAACGCTCGCACGGCAGGCGCCCGTTGCGTCCCGGACACGGACCACTAGGGTACCTCCGTGAGCACGTCTACCGATGAGAACGTCCCCGGCCGTCACGGCCCCCACGCCACCACCGAGGCCGACCCGCGCGAGGTCGGCCGGGTGCGCACCGAGTACTCCCCGGCCCACGACGGCGACCCGGACCCCGGCGAGATCGTGTGGACCTGGGTGCCGTTCGAGGAGAACGACGGCCGGGGCAAGGACCGCCCGGTGCTGGTCGTCGCCCGTGAGGCGGCGGGCACCTTCCTCGCCGTACAGCTCTCCAGCAAGCGGCACGACGCCGACCGGGAGTGGGTGGCGATAGGCAGCGGGCCGTGGGACCGCTCGGGCCGCGACTCCTGGGTGGACGTGGACCGGGTGCTGCGGCTGCACGAGGACGGTATGCGCCGGGAGGCGTGCGCGCTGGACCGGATGCGGTTCAACCTGGTCCGGCAGCGGCTGCACGAACGCTACGGCTGGACCTGACCGCCGGCCTCGCCGCCGACGGCTTCAGCCGCCCTGCGCGGGCCCGGGAACGGGCTCCGCGGAAACCTGTTCCGGGAACGCCCGCTCGAAGGCCTCCCGGACCGTCGCTCCCGGCGTGCGGTCCAGGACGCCGAACACCACGTGCTCGAAGGTCCGGGCGAACCGGCCCCCGGGCCCGAGCAGCGCGCGGAACGCCCCCGCGACCTGCGCCGGACCGTTCTGGAAGACCCCGCAGCCCCAGGCGCCGAGCACCAGCCGCCGGTAGCCGTGGGCCGCGGCGGTCTCCAGGACCCGCTCGGCCCGTACCGCCAGGGCGGCCGGCAGCCCGGCGGCGCGCTCCGGGGCCGTACGCCGCACGACGCCCGCGTTGGGGGCGGCCGCGGTCAGGAAGCCCGCGAGGTACGGCTCCGGCAGCAGCCGGCCGCGGTCGTCACGGAACACCGGGACGGCCGGTGAGTGGATCACCCGGTCCGTGTAGAACGGGTCGCGGTGGGCGCGGTGGTGGTCGTAGAAGGCGCGGGCCCGCAGCAGGCAGGTGTACAGCGCGGAGGCGCGGCAGAGCGCCTCCTCCTGGGCCTGCGCGCCGTTGAGGTAGCCGCCGCCCGGGTTCCGGGCCGAGGCGAAGTTCAGGACCGCGACCGGGGCGCCGGCCAGCCGGCGGGCCGCCTCCAGGCTGCTCTCGCCGGTGACCTCGACGGCCGTTCCGGTGCCGGGCGCCGATGGCACGGGGACCGGCTCGGGGCCGTGCATCCGGGTGCCGGACCGGGCGGATTCGACGGCCGCCGCGATGGAGACCTCCCGGCCGTCCGGTGCCCGGTACCGGCCCGCCGCCACGATGATCTCCGTCTCCGTGGCGACACCGCGCAGGCGCGCGCTCATGGCGCCACCCCCGTGGGCGCCGCGACCGCGGCCCGCGCGGTCTCCCCCGTCGTGCTCATACACGCATCCTGGGTGATGCTGGTGATGCGCTGCAACGGAGTTTCCCGCGCCCGGAACGTGCCGGGAACACGTACGGAAACGGAGATGACCGATCCAGAACGTCCCCAGGGGCGCACTTGTGCGATCCGGCGCGAGGGTCTTGGGTGGGACGAGTGCCGGCCGGGGCTCACCGGATACCGGATCGGCGACATGGTGGAATCTCAGGAGGATCCCGACATGTCTCAAACAGCGAGCGACGGTGGTGACTGTACGGGGCACCGCACCGCCGTCACCGAGGCCGAGGTGGAGGCCCTGGTCAGGGGCATCTGCTTCAAGACCGGCCCGCCCCGCGCCCTCGGTGTCGAGCTGGAGTGGCTCGTCCACGACCGGCGCCTCCCACGGCGCCCCGTGACACCCGAACGACTCGAGGCGGCCTACGCCACGCTGCGGGCCGTGCCCCTGGGATCGGCGCTCACCGTCGAACCCGGCGGCCAGCTGGAGCTGAGTTCGCCGCCCGCCGCCTCCCTGATGGAGTGCATCGGCACCGTCTCCGCCGACCTGGACACCGTCCGGGCCGTCCTCGCCGAGGACGGGCTCGGTCTCGTCGGCATCGGCCACGATCCCTGGCACGCGCCCCGCAGGTTCCTGCACGAGCCGCGGTACGACGCGATGGAGACCTGCCTCGACCGCAACGGCCCGGCCGGCCGTCACATGATGTGCGCCACCGCCTCCGTCCAGGTCTGTGTGGACGCCGGCCACGAGGAGCCCGGCCCGCTGGGGCATGTGCGGCGCTGGTGGCTGGCACACCGGCTGGGCGCGGTCCTGGTGGCCGCGTTCGCCAACTCCCCGCTGATCGGCGCCCGGCCCACGGGCTGGATGTCCTCCCGGCAGCTGATGTGGATGGAGATCGGCGCGGGCCGGGCCGGCGCTCCCCCGCTGACCGGGGACCCACGCACCGCATGGGCCCGGCATGTGCTGGACTCCCCGGTGATGTGCGTCCGCGGGGACGGCGGGCCGTGGGAGGTCCCCGAGGGGCTCACCTTCCGGGAGTGGACACGCTCCCGGCAGCCCAGACCGCCCACCCGGGCGGACCTCGACTACCACCTGACCACCCTGTTCCCGCCGGTCCGGCCGCGCGGTCACCTGGAGCTGCGCATGATCGACGCGCAGCCCGGCGACGACGGCTGGATCGTGCCGCTCGCGGTGACGGCGGCGCTCTTCGACGATCCGGAGGCCGCCGAGACGGCGTACCGGAGCCTGAAGCACCTGGGCGAGCGGGCCATGCAGGTGCCCGCCCCGCACAACCGGCTGTGGGCCGACGCGGCCCGGCTGGGACTCGCCGACCCGGAGCTGCGCGAGGCCGCCGCCGTCTGCTTCACGGCGGCGCTCGAGGCGCTGCCCCGGATCGGCGCGACCACCGAGGTCACGGACGCCGTGGCGGAGTACCTGGACCGCCATGTCGCGCGGGGCCGTTGTCCGGCCGACGACCTGCTGGACCGCTTGCCCGGCACGGACCTCTCCCCGGCCGGGGGCAGCCCCGCCGCCCCCGGCAGGAAGGACATCCGCACATGACCGCCCCCGAGAGCGACACCACGACCGCGGAGCCGGACACCGAGGCCCTGCGAGAACGCGCGCTCGCCTCGCTCACCGCCGCCCGCGAACGCACCACCCTGCTCACCGGCTGCGTGGACGGACCCGACCTCACCGCGCAGCACTCCCCGCTGATGTCCCCGCTGGTGTGGGATCTCGCGCACATCGGCAACCAGGAGGAGCTGTGGCTGCTCAGGGCGGTCGGCGGACGGGAGGCCATGCGACCCGAGATCGACAGCCTGTACGACGCCTTCGAGCACCCGCGCGCGGAGCGTCCCTCGCTGCCGCTGCTGCCGCCCGCCGAGGCCCGCGGTTACGCGGCCGAGGTGCGCGGCCGGGCGCTCGACCTGCTCGAAGCGGCGGACTTCCACGGCACCCGGCTGACCGAGGCCGGTTTCGCGTTCGGGATGATCGCGCAGCACGAACAGCAGCACGACGAGACGATGCTGATCACCCATCAGCTGAGAAAGGGGCCGCAGGTCCTGACCGCGCCGGACCCGGAGCCGGCCCCGCTGTTCACCGGCCCGGCCGAAGTCCTCGTCCCCGGCGGCCCGTTCACCATGGGAACGTCCGGTGAGCCGTGGGCGCTGGACAACGAACGCCCGGCGCACACGCGGGAGGTGGCGCCGTTCTGGATCGACACGACGCCGGTGACGAACGCGGCGTACCAGGCGTTCGTCGAGGACGGCGGCTACGACACCGAGCGCTGGTGGACCCCGGAGGGCTGGGCCCACATCAGGCAGCACTCCATCACGGCCCCGCTGTTCTGGCGCAGGGACGGCGACCGGTGGCTGCGCCGCCGCTTCGGGATCACCGAGGCGGTCCCGCCGGACGAGCCGGTGCTGCACGTGTGCTGGTACGAGGCCGACGCGTACGCCCGCTGGGCCGGGCGCCGGCTGCCCACCGAGGCGGAGTGGGAGAAGGCCGCCCGCCACGACCCCGCCACGGGCCGCACCACCCGCTACCCCTGGGGCGACGCCGATCCCGCGCCGCAGCACGCGAACCTCGGCCAGCGCCACCTCAGGCCCGCGCCGGCCGGCAGCTATCCGGCCGGTGAGTCGCCGCTGGGCGTACGGCAGTTGATCGGTGACGTGTGGGAGTGGACGTCGAGCGACTTCCTGCCGTACCCGGGGTTCCGGGCCTTCCCGTACAAGGAGTACTCGGAGGTGTTCTTCGGCTCCGACCACAAGGTGCTGCGCGGCGGTTCGTTCGCCGTGGACCCGGTGGCCTGCCGGGGCACGTTCCGCAACTGGGACTACCCGATCCGGCGGCAGATCTTCTCCGGGTTCCGCACCGCCCGCTCGGAGGCCGTCTGATGTGCCGTCACCTGGCCTATCTGGGGCCGGAGGAGCCGCTGGGCCGGATCCTCGTGGAGCCGGCGCACAGCCTGTTCCGCCAGTCGTGGGCGCCGCGGCGGCAGCGGTACGGCACGGTCAACGCCGACGGTTTCGGCGTGGGCTGGTACGCCCCCGGGGACGCCGCCCCGGCCCGCTACCGGCGGGCCGGGCCGATCTGGGCGGACCTGTCCTTCGCCGACCTGGC
>NZ_JBSGDB010000390.1:0-8359 GCF_053602155.1 Streptomyces sp. NPDC004561 | reverse complement strand
CGCCCTAACCACGCACGCCCCCCGCGACCTTTCTGGCGCGCGGGGGACGTCCGTCGTCACTGATCTACTGGCTGGTGGACTTCCGATGGCCGGCGATCAGGCGCCGTGCGGCAGTGACGGCTTTGTCCTCGGTCTCTTCGGCGGTGCGCCGGTGTTGTGCGTAGGCCCCGAGGTTGTAGAGGGCGGCGTAGCCGTGGGCGAGGGCGACGACCTGGTCGTACAGGTCGAAGACGTCTTCGTAGGTGGTGCCGGCGGAGGCGGCGGTGACCAGTTCGATCTGCAGGTCGGTGAGCTTGCGGGTGTGTTCGTGCAGGTCCGCGTACTTGGGGTCCTGGAGGCCGTCCAGGAAGACGATGTCCAGGCCGACGCGGTGGTTGATGACGTAGCGGGTGTAGGCGCCGACGGCCGCGGCCAGGCGTTCGACCGGGTCGCTGCCGGCCCTGTCGGCCACGTCCTGGACCCGCTCGGCGAGCTCCTGGGCGATCTGGGCGGCGACCGCGGCGAGCAGGCTCTCGCGGTCCGGGAAGTGGCGGTAGGGCGAGGCCGAGCTGACTCCGAGGCGGCGCGCGAGCTTGGCGACGGAGAACCCGGCGAGGCCGTCCGCCGCGAGCAGGCTCATCGCCTCCTGCACCAGTGCCGCGCGCAGATCGCCGTGGTGATAAGGGCGGGCACCCGGCGCCGAGTCTCGCATCACTCTTCATCTCCCTCGTTTGACTCCATGCTAGAGCCCTCTTACATTGATGTGAGAGGGCTCTAGCATGCATGTGACATGCAGGAACGTAGCAAGATGCCGATCTTTGCACGCCTCACAGGGACCGCGACGGTGGACATCCACGGCGGCGAACTGATCCTGTGACGCACGCCGGTATCCGAACAAGCAAAACAAGGTGCTGCTGAGCGGCTTCTGTGTGAGAGACCAATGGGAGAATGTCAGATGAAAGCATGGTTCATTACGGGCGCTGGTCGCGGACTTGGCCTTGAGGTTGCCCGGGCGGCACTTGAGTCCGGAGACCGTGTGGTTGCCGCAGTCCGCAAGCCGGAGCAAGTCAGCGCGGCGCTGTCCGGATTTGGTGATCGCCTGCTCACGTTGAAACTGGACGTCACCGATCACGCTGCGGTCCAGGCCGGCGTCGACCAGGCCGTGGCGCGTTTCGGCCGCATCGACATTCTCGTCAACAACGCCGGATATGGTCAGCTCGGCGCATTCGAGGAAATTTCCCCGTCCGCGATGGAGCGGCAATTCGCGACGAACGTATTCGGGACGATGGCTGTGACGCGGGCGGTTCTGCCGGTGATGCGAGAGCAGCGTTCGGGCCATGTCTTCACGGTGTCGTCCATCGCCGGAATGATGGGCTTCGAAGGCGCGTCCGCCTACACGGCGACCAAATTCGCGCTCGAGGGCTGGGCGGAGACCCTCGGCCTGGAAGTCGCCCAGTTCGGCATCAAGGTCACCCTCGTCGAGCCGGGATTCTTCCGTACGGACTTCCTCGATCCGAGCTCGGCCTCCTACGGCGACGTGGAGGTGTCGGATTACGCTGACTACTCGGCCGCGCAAAAGGCCGGCTATGACGCGGCGAACCACAACCAGACCGGTGATCCGGTGAAGTTCGGCAAAGCGGTTGTCGCTCTGGCCGCGGCCGATGAGCCGCCGGTGCGTTTTGCCGCAGGGCCTGACGCGTACGAGATCGTAACCAATCGGGCCGAAACGCTACGCGTCAACGCTGAGAAGTGGCGCGACCTTTCCATCTCGACCGACTTCCAGAGCTGACGAACCATGGGCGACGTTCTCGCCTGACATCCCGAACCAGAGTCGACGCCCGTACGGCAGTCGATCACGACGACCCCGGCGGCCCGATGGCCGCCGGGGTCGGTTCCTGAGTCCGGGCCGAGCCCGATGCTGCCGATGTGATTGCCCTGGATCGGATGGTTCACGAAGCGCGCAGGGCGCGGTGCGATTTCGACGAAGCCGACACGCACACCGGCTCCGAGTCGACGACAGCCACGGAGACGGGTGCGAAGCCGGACACAGGGCAGCGCGTTCCTGATCCGCTCAGTACGTCCTGAGCGGCCCCCTACGGGACTGAGCCTCGCGATCGGACGCCGGAGGGCGACTCGTTCAGGAGTCGGTGAACAGGACCCCGGCGGCGACCAGCTCGTCGATGCGCGAGTGGTCGTACACCTCGCCGGCTATCTCGCGTGTGTGCTGGCCGACCCGTGGTGCGACACCTTCGCGCTCGGGACGGGAGCCCCCGAATCGCCACGGCGGCCGCAGCAGGGAGACACCGTTGTGCTCCGGCTCGACGAGCTCGAGCCACTCGGTCTGCGGGTGGTTGATGTACCCGGAGACGGTCAGCACCGGCGCGAAGGGGACGTCCGCCTCGGTCAGTCGCTTCTCCCACTCGCGCGCCGGCCTGGTGAGGAACTCCGCCTTCACGATCTCGACCAGCTCGAAGTAGTTGCGTTCACGGTCCGGGTACGTGGCGAACCGGGGGTCGTCCGCCAGATCACGCCGGTCGAGCGCTTCGACCAGGCAGTGCCAGAACTTCTGCTGCGACGACAGGTGTATCGCGAAGTCCTCCCCGGAAGCGGACTTGAGACAGAAGTTCTGCGCTTGCGGGTGACGGCTCTGCCGGGTGGGGTCCTGGTGCCCGTCGTCGAAGTACTGGCTGACGGCGTCGGCGGTGATCGTGCTGACCGCCTCCATGATCGAGGTCTCCACGTGCTGCCCGGCGCCGGAGGCGGCGCGGCCGACCAGCGCCGCGAGCACACCGGTGGCGGTGGACAGGCCGGTGACCAGGTCCGCGAGGATGGTGCCGGTCAACTGGGGGGTACCGGCGTCGCCGAGAAGGGAGTACAGCCCGCCGACCGACTGGCCCATGGTGTCGTAGGCGGGACGCTGGGCGAACGGGCCGCCGTTCCCGAAGCCGGTGACGGACGCGTACACCAGATCGGGCCGGAGCGCCGCGCATTCCGCCTGGCCCAGCCCCAGAGAGGCGAGCTTCCCCGCGCGCAGGTTCTCCAGCACCACGTCGAAGCGGGGGACCAGTGCCTTCACGAGCGCCACGCCCTCGGGCTTCTTGAGGTCCACCGCGAGGCTGCGCTTCCCGGCGTTGTACTGGATGAAGTACGGGCTGCGGTCGTTCTTGTGGCGCCGGAAGTCCTCGCCGGTGCCAGGCCTCTCGACCTTCACCACCTCCGCGCCCAGCGCGCACATCAGCGAGCTGGCGTAGGGTGCCGAGATGTACCCCCCAAGCTCCAGGATCCGGATGCCGTTGAGCGGCTTGTGCTGCATCGGTGACCTCGCTTCATTGTGACGGTCGCCAGCTGATGAAGTATGTAAAATATTTTTTCCGCGCGCTGTCAAGGGTTGAGCCCGGTTGATGCCGGATCGTTTCGACCGGGCCGAGCGTCGCGACGAGTGCTTGCGTGACCTGCGTCTCATTGCCCCTGGCGATGGGTAAATATATTTTATTTAAACTTCGCGACTGAGCAAGAGGGAGTTTCGACATGGCGACCACTGCGACGCCCGCCGGCGCCGAACCCGCGCCGCAGGCCGTCGACTTCTGCCGGCTGGACGAAGCGATCTCCCGGTACGTACGCCCAGGTGACGCCGTGCACGTGATGATGGGGCACAGCCGCTGGAGCGCCCTGGTGCGGGAACTCGCCCGTCAGTACTGGGAGAAGCCCGCCGACTTCACCTTGATCATGGCGAGTCTGTCCTCGCTGGGGGCCGTGCTCTTCCGTGCGGGCTGCCTGAAGAAGGTCGTCACGGTGTACTCCGGCGACTCGTTCCCGGTCTTCACCCCCAACCCCGTCTTCCAGGAGGCGTACGCCTCGGGCGCGGTGGAGGTCGAGAACTGGTCCTTCCTGACCTTCATCCAGCGGCTGCGGGCCGCGGCCACCGGAGTCCCCGCGGTCGTGACGGGCTCGGTGCGCGATTCGTCGATGACCGAGAACGAGGCCTACCAGGAGGTGGACACCGCCTTCGGCCGGGTCGGCCTGGTCGCGCCGCTGGTGCCGGACGTGACCTTGGTGCATGCCGCGGTGGCCGACCGGCAGGGGAACCTGGCGATCGCGCCGCCGATGTTCGAAGGTGTGGTGGGAGCGCTCGCCTCGCGGCGCGGGGTGATCGCCACGGTCGAGAAGGTCGTGGACGATCTGCGGCCCTGGTCGTCCCTGGTACGCATCCCCGCCCACCGGGTCCTGGGCATCGTCGAGGCGCCGTTCGGCGCGCACCCCGGCGGTGTCTTCCCCGGGCCTTCCGGAGCGCGGCTGCCCGTGCGGGGCTACGTGGAGGACATCCCCTTCTGGGTCTCCGCCCGCGAGGCGAGCAGGGGACCGGACTTCGAGGACTGGCTGCGCGAGTGGGTCCTTGAGCCGGCCGACCACGAGAGCTACCTGGCGAAGCTCGGCCCGGAACGGCTCGGAGGACTGATCCGCGGGGCCGAGGGGCCGCCGGCACCCCCCGCCGGGGCAGAGCGCGTCGGACCGCCGACCGCGGCCGAACGGGCCGCCGTATGGCTCGCCGACCTCGTGAACCGGCGGATCACCGAGACCTCGGCGGACACCGTGCTCGCCGGGGCGGGGCTGGCGAACCTCGCCGCCTGGGTCGGAGTCGGACAGGCCAAGGCGGCCGGCCACCGGGTGGCGCTCGCGGCCGAGTTGGGACTCTGGGACTACACCCCCACACCCGGCGACCCGTTCATCTTCAGCTTCTCCAACTTCCCGTCCTCGTCCATGCTGCTCGACACGGAGCAGGTGCTGGGGAACCTGGTCAACGGCGCGTTCTTCCGGTCCATCGCCTGCGTGGGCGCCGCCCAGATCGACCGGCAGGGCGACATCAACACGACCAAGATCGAAGGCGGCCCCTATCTGGTCGGATCCGGCGGCGGCAACGACGTCATCACCAACGCCGACGAGGTACTGGTCGTCGGCATCATGGGCCGTCGGCGCTTCGTCGAGAAGTGCGGCTACGTGACCAGCCCCGGCCGGCGCGTGCGAGCCGTCGTCACGGACCTCGGGACGCTGACGATGCGGGACGGGGAACTCGTCCTCACCCACATCGCGCCCGGACCGGAGCCACTGGCCGAACGGATCGCCCACGTCCGCGACCAGTGCGGCTGGGACTTGTCCGTCAGCCAGGACCTCGAGGAACTCCGCCCGGTCACGGCCGCCGACGTCGGGGAACTGCGCGCGTACGACCCGGAGGGGCTGTTCCTCGGCCGGGCACGCGCACAGGCCCCGCAGCCGGTCTCGGATTTGGTTCCCCTCTCCGCCCCGAACACAGGAAGGAAGGAAAATGCCCACACCCGTTGAAGAGACGGTCAGTGCGGACGACTTCGCTCAGATTCGTGCCCAGGTAAGGGAGTTCATCCGGGAGGAGGTCGTCCCCCGGGAACGTGAGATCGCGGACGGCGACGCGATCCCGGACGACCTGCGCCAGAAGGCCGCGGCGATGGGCCTGTTCGGCTACGCGCTGCCGCAGGAGTTCGGCGGGCTGGGGCTTGTCATCACCCAGGACGTCGAGCTGGCCTTCGAGTTCGGCTACACGGCACTGGCCTTCCGCTCGCTGTTCGGGACCAACAACGGCATCGCCGGCCAGGTGCTCGCCGGCTTCGGTACCGACGAGCAGAAGAAGCGGTGGCTGGAGCCGATGGCCGCGGGCGAGTGCATCGCCTCCTTCGCCCTGACCGAACCGGAGGCGGGGTCCGACCCGTCCGGCATGCGCACCACCGCCACGTGGTCGGCCGACGGATGGACCATCAGCGGCCAGAAGAGGTTCATCACCAACGCCCCGCTCGCCGATCTCTTCGTCACCTTCGCCAAGGTGCGGGGGACCGACGCCGAGAACAAGATCGCGGTGTTTCTGGTCCCGGCCGGCAGCAAGGGGCTGACCGTCGCCGCCAAGGACCGCAAGATGGGCCAGGAAGGAGCCACCACCGCCGACGTCTACTTCGACCAGGTCCACGTCGGCCACGAGGCGCTGATCAGCGGCGAGGTGGAGACGGGATTCCGGGCGGCCATGACCGTCCTCGCCCGCGGCCGGGTGCACATCTCGGCACTGGCCACGGGGCTGGCGGAGCGCGCCCTGGACGAGTCGGTGGCCTACTCCGCCCAGAACCGGCAGGGCGGTGTGCCGACCGGGGAGCAGCAGCTCGTCCAGGCCATGCTGGCCGAACAGCAGTCGCTCGTCATGGCGAGCAAGGCGCTCGCCCGGGACGCCGCGCGGCACTACCTCGACGGCTCCGACCGACGGCTCGGGCCCTCCGCGGCCAAGCTGTTCTGCACCGAGTCGGCCGGCCGGGTCGCCGACCTCGCCGTCCAGGTCCACGGGGGCAGCGGCTACATGCGGGAGGTCGCGGTGGAGCGCATCTACCGGGACGCGCGCCTGCTGCGGCTCTACGAGGGCACCAGCGAGATCCAGAAGCTCATCATCGGACGGGAACTCATGCGGCGGGAGCGTGATCGTGCGTCCCGCGCATGAGAGCCGGGGCCGGCGCGGCCCGGACGCCGGATCACACGATCGGAAGGAACAACCATGAGCCGCTACGCACGCTTCTCCAACCTCCGCGTGGACGGGCCCGACGAGGCCGGAGTGATCGAGCTCGTGCTCGACGCGCCCAAGCTGAACGCCGTGAGCGAGGCCGCCCACGCGGACCTCGCCGAGATCTGGCGTGAGTTCGACGCGGACCCCGAGGTGAAGGCGGTGCTGCTGCGGGGCGAGGGCAAGGGATTCTCGGCCGGCGGGTCCTTCGACCTCGTCGAGAAGCTGACGAACGACTTCGACACCCGTACCCGCACGATGCGTGAGGCACGGGACCTGGTCTACAACGTCATCGACTGCTCGAAGCCGACCGTCTCGGCGATGCACGGTCCCGCCGTGGGAGCCGGACTGGTGGCCGGTGTGCTCGCCGACGTGTCCGTGGTGAGCAGGACCGCGAAGCTCATCGACGGCCACACGAGGCTCGGTGTCGCCGCCGGCGACCACGCGGCGATCTGCTGGCCGCTGCTGTGCGGCATGGCGAAGGCCAAGTACTACCTGATGACGTGCCGTCCGCTGACCGGTGAGGAAGCGGAGCGGATCGGGCTGGTCTCGCTGTGCGTGGACGAGGACGACCTGCTGCCCACCGCCCGTGAGGTCGCCCGTGAGCTGGCGCTGGGTGCCCCGTCGGCGATCCGCTGGACCAAGCAGTCGCTGAACAACTGGTACCGGCAGGTCGCCGGTTCCATCTTCGACGCCTCGCTCGCCCTGGAGTTCTACGGCTTCGGCGGACCCGAGGTGCGCGAGGGACTCGCGTCGCACCGCGAGCGGCGCAAGCCGAGCTTCTGATCCGGCTTTTGTTCACGTGAGTAGAGGAGAGGTTCTCATGAAGCCGTACCGTTCGATGCTGTTCGTACCGGGTCACAAGCCCACGTGGGCCGAGAAGGCGATCGCCGCGGGCACCGACGCCGTGATCCTCGACCTGGAGGACTCGGTGCCGGCCACGGACAAGAGCGACGCCCGCAAGACGGTCCGCGACACGATCGAGCGGCTGCGCGCCCAGGATGTCCGCGCCGACGTCTGGGTCCGCCCCAACAGCGTCGACAGCGGTCTGTTCGGCGCCGATGTGGAGCAGGTCGTGACGGCCGGTCTGGCCGGGCTGTTCCTGCCCAAGGTGTTCACCGCCGAAGAGATCGTGCGCATCGACGCGGTGGTCTCGCACATCGAGGAGCGGGAGGGGCTCGAGCGTGGCTCGATCGGCCTGCTCGTCAGCTTCGAGACCGCGGTCTCGATGGCTCACTGCGAGGAGATCGCGGCGGCCAGCCCGCGGGTCGTGAGCCTGCTCGGCGCGACCGGCCCCAATGCCGATGTCGGCCGTGAGCTCGGCTTCGAGTTCACCCCGGAGGGCCTGGAGACGCTCTACCTGCGCAGCCGGATCATCCTCGCCGCCCGGGCCGCCGGTCTGCACCACCCCGTGGGCGGTGTCTGGCAGGACATCGCCGACCTCGACGGTTTCCGACGGTTCGCCGAGGACAACCGCCGCCTCGGCTACCGGGGCATCGTCCTCATCCACCCGTCGCACGTGGCCCTGGCGAACGAGGTCTTCACACCCGCGCCCGAGACGGTGGACCACTACCGCAGGATGATCGCCGCTTTCCATGAGGCGGAGGCCAACGGCAGCGCGGCGGTCACCTTCGAGGGGCAGCACATCGACCTCGCCCACGCCAAGACGGCACAGGGCGTGATCGACCTCGCCGACGCCATCGCCGGGAACTGACGGCAGGCAAGAGGCACTCGGCAGTACCGGACGAGCCTGTGCCGCGTCCACCAGGGCGGCGACACGCTCCACGCCGAACACGTAGCCCTGCACCCCGCATC
>NZ_JBSGDB010000389.1:0-8375 GCF_053602155.1 Streptomyces sp. NPDC004561 | reverse complement strand
CGTCGTACCGGGAGACCTCCGTCAGCAGGTCGAACGGCGAGCGGATGCCGTACGGCTTGGCCCGCCGGCGCCACATCGCGGCGAGCGCCGGATCAGCGGGGCGCTGTCGGTGGCCGGGTCGGACCACAGCCGGTGCAGCTGGAGGCGGCGGCGGAGCGTCTCGCGTTCGAGCGCGACGACCGGGACCGAGGGCAGCGGGCCGGGCCGGGGCGTGTTGTCGTAGCGGAACCGGCCCGGGGTGCTGCTCGGCGCCAGCGCGAAGTACCCGGCGTCGTACAGCGCGTCCAGATGGCACAGCTCCAGCGCGCCAGCGGGCAACAGCCCGGAGTCCAGCAGGAGTTCGGCCGCCTGCAACGGGCCCGGGGTCTCGGCGGCGGCCCGCTGCCAGGCGGTGGTCGCCAGGGTGCCGTGGGCCGTCAGGAGCACGTCGAGACCGGGGGCGAGGGGACTCTCGGCGTGCACCACCCGGCCGGCGGCCAGATACAGGGTGCCGTGCTCGCGGACCAGGATGCCGGTGGCCCGCTCCTCGGCCAGCCGGGTCAGCATCGGGGACAGGGCGCGCGTGGTCGTCTTGTCCCGGACCGGCAGCGGCGGCGGCATCCCGACCACGGTCATCCGAGCACCAGCCGGGCGGCCATCTCGCCGAGGCGTATGCGGGCGAGCGCGAGATTGCCGTCCTCGCGCCCCAGCCACAGATGCAGGAACACGCTGCTGTCGAAGGACGTGTCCACGAAGCGCAGCAGGTGGTAGCTGTCACCGTTGCTGATGATCACGTCCTCCACCGGGGGGAGGTCCTCCCCGTGCGCCGCGAACGTGCCGTGCTCGGCGGCCATCCGGGCCAGTTCGGCGGCCTCGGCGGCGGTCGTCTCATGGTCGCCGCCGGGCGCGTCCCCGACCGTGCCGAGCGCCAGTCCGCTCATCCAGTCCACCAGTGCGGCTCCCCGGGCACCGGGCAGTCGCATCGCTTCCAGCAGGCACTCGTCGATTCCGGGCACCGTGGCTCCCCTCCCGCCTGGAACTCCGGCTGAGTGACTGCGACACTACGCATCGTGTGCGCGGGTGGTGAGCCGTTTGGCATTTTCCGTTGGAACATGCATCTGGCGTACTAGTGTTGGTCAACTGACGTGTGTTCCACGGTCGTTGATCAATTTGTTCGAGGGGTGGCCGGGGTGTGTCAACGGCGCCCGGGCGCTCGGAGGGTGGTGAGCGTGGAAGCGTGCGCCCCTCCGGACTCCGCCACCACCTCGGCGATGCTCTGCGGCTCCCGCACGGTCGCGAAGGCCACACTCCCCGCCCCGTCCGGCGCGAAACCGTAGATCCCGGGACGGGCCAGCGAGTTGTAGGCGTAGTGGTGCGCGAAGTAGTACGCGCCCGTGTCCAGCGCCGCCGCGTAGTCGCCCTGCTCCAGCGGGGGCAGCGCGCGCCCCTCGGCGAGCAGGTCGCCCGAGAAGCAGGCCGGCCCCGCCACGTCCTGCACCACCTCGGGACCCGGCTTGGGCCGACCCTTGGCGTCGTACGCGGCGATCCTGAGCGGCCATGCCCCCGGCGCGTACACCGTCCGCGTCGCCACCTGCACGCCCGCGTGCGTCACCGCGATCCGCCGCCCGCCCGCACGCTTGGCGTACTCCACCCGCGCCACCACCGTGCCGTGCTTGGCCAGCAGGGACCGCCCGAACTCGGTCACCAGCCCGTACCGCCCGGCGCAGAGCCCCGGCACCTCCTCGGCCAGCACGCGCGCGTACTCGGCGTAGCCCGGCGCCGTCGCCTCCCCGCCGAAGTTCACCGGCAGCCCGCCGCCGATGTCGAGCGTGTCGATCTGCCGCCGCCCGACGCGCGCGTTGATCTCCTCCGCGAGCGCGTACGTCTCGGCCACCCCCCGCGCCATCAGCGCCAGCGGAATGCCCTGGGAGCCGGTGTGCGCGTGCAGCCGGGTCAGCCACGGCCGGTCCGCGTACGCCCGCACGACCCACTCCCGCGCCCCCTCGTCGCGCAGCGCCACCCCGAACTTCGAGGTCTCGGTCGCGGTGGAGGTCGCCCCGATGCTGCCGCCGCCGACCTGCGGGTTGACCCGGACGCCGAGCGCGGACCGGGTCGGTCCGGAGCGGACGAGCGCGTCGAGGCGGTCCAGCTCCTGGGGGTTGTCGGCGTTCACGGCGATGCCCAGCGCCAGCGCCTCGCGCAGCTCGGCCGGGGTCTTTGCGGGCGAGTCCAGCACCGTGCGCGACGCCGGTACGCCGGCCGCCCGGGCCAGGGCCAGCTCGCCCGGGCTGGCCACCTCGGCGCCGATGCCCTCCTCGTGCAGCAGCCGCAGCACCGGAACCAGCGGGGTCGCCTTCACGGCGAACGCGTGCAGCACCGGGGTGCCCGGCGGCAGCAGCGCGTCGAACGCCGCCCGCAGGGCCGCCGCCGACTCCCGGATGCCGGTGACGTCGAGCAGGCCCACCACGGCCGCGTCCGGGCCGAGCAGCCCCTGCTCCACGGCGGCGCGCACCGCGTCGTCCCGCCGGGCGGCGCGCTCCCGGGCCTCGCCGTCGGTGTCGTGGTCCACCACGTCGTCCCTCCTGTCGGGCGTCAGGTGTTTCCAGACAAACACCCCGGACACGCGGACGGGGCCGTCCCGATGTATTGACTAGTTCTATTCAGATGGACAGGATGTGAATAGACGTAGCAACAGCAGGAGGCAGACGATGTCGGGACCCCGCCCCGTACGAGCACCGCGCGGCACGGAACTCAGCGCCCTGGGCTGGCAGCAGGAGGCCGCCCTGCGCATGCTGCAGAACAACCTCGACCCCGAGGTCGCCGAGCACCCCGACAAGCTGGTCGTCTACGGCGGCACCGGCAAGGCCGCCCGTGACTGGCGCTCCTTCGACGCGATGGTCCGCACGCTGAGGACCCTCAAGCAGGACGAGACCATGCTGGTCCAGTCCGGCCGCCCGGTCGGCGTCATGCAGACCCACGAGTGGGCCCCGCGCGTCCTCATCGCCAACTCCAACCTGGTCGGCGACTGGGCCAACTGGGAGGAGTTCCGCCGCCTGGAGGCCCTCGGCCTGACCATGTACGGCCAGATGACCGCCGGCTCCTGGATCTACATCGGCACCCAGGGCATCCTCCAGGGCACCTACGAGACCTTCGCCGCCGTCGCCGCGAAGAAGTTCGACGGCACCCTCGCCGGGACCATCACCCTCACCGCCGGCCTCGGCGGCATGGGCGGCGCCCAGCCGCTCGCCGTGACGATGAACGACGGCGTCGCGATCTGCATCGACTGCGACCCGCGCGCGATCGAGCGCCGCATCGAGCACCGCTACCTCGATGTGAAGGCCGACAGCCTGGAGCACGCCCTCCGGCTGGCCATCGAGGCCCGGGACGCCCGTCGCCCGCTGTCCATCGGCGTCCTCGGCAACGCGGCCGAGCTGGTCCCGCAACTGCTCGCGATGAGCGCCCCCATCGACATCGTCACCGACCAGACCTCCGCCCACGACCCGCTGGCCTACCTGCCCGTCGGCATCGCCTTCGAGGACATGGCCGACGCCGCCGCCAAGGACCCGGCCGGCTTCACCACGCGCGCGCGGGAGTCCATGGCCAAGCACGTCGAGGCCATGGTCGGCTTCCAGGACGCCGGCGCCGAGGTCTTCGACTACGGCAACTCCATCCGCGGCGAGGCCCAGCTCGCCGGGTACGACCGCGCGTTCGCCTTCCCCGGCTTCGTCCCCGCCTACATCCGCCCGCTCTTCTGCGAGGGCAAGGGCCCCTTCCGCTGGGCGGCCCTGTCCGGCGACCCGGCCGACATCGCCAAGACCGACAAGGCGATCCTCGACCTCTTCCCCGAGAACGAGTCCCTGGCCCGCTGGATCAAGATGGCCGGCGAGCGCGTGCACTTCCAGGGCCTGCCCGCGCGCATCTGCTGGCTCGGCTACGGCGAGCGCGACAAGGCCGGCGAGCGCTTCAACGACATGGTGGCCTCCGGCGAGCTGGCCGCCCCGCTGGCCATCGGCCGCGACCACCTGGACTGCGGGTCGGTGGCCTCGCCGTACCGCGAGACCGAGGCCATGCTCGACGGCTCCGACGCGATCGCCGACTGGCCGCTGCTGAACGCCATGGTCAACGTGGCCTCCGGCGCCTCGTGGGTGTCCATCCACCACGGCGGCGGCGTGGGCATGGGCCGCTCCATCCACGCCGGTCAGGTGACGGTGGCCGACGGAACCAAGCTCGGCGGCGAGAAGATCCGCCGGGTGCTGACGAACGACCCCGGCATGGGCGTCATCCGGCACGTGGACGCCGGGTACGACATCGCGGAGTCGGTCGCGGGCGAGCGCGGGGTGCGGGTGCCGATGCGTGAGGGTGACGAGGCGTGACGTGGAGTCCGGGCGGGCACGGCGACTCTCCGGCCGGGGCCGACGTCCCGTCGCCGGGTGCGGGTCCGGCCGTGCCCACCCCGTCCGCCCCGCGGACCGACTGCCCACCGCCCGCGAGGATCGGCGCCTCCTTCCACGAGATGTGGGCCGAGCTGCTGCCCATCGGGCGGCACGCCGACTCCGGCGGGTACCGGCGGTACGCCTGGACCGGGGCCGACGCGGAGTGCCGGGCCTGGTTCAAGGAGCAGGCCGAGGCCCGGGGGCTGAGTCACGAGCTCGACCGGAACGGCAACCAGTGGGCCTGGCTCGGGGACCCCGCCGCCGGGGACGCCGTCGTCACCGGGTCGCACCTGGACTCCGTGCCGGACGGAGGGGCCTTCGACGGGCCCCTCGGGGTCGTGTCCTCCTTCGCCGCCCTGGACGAGCTGCGCGGGAGGGGAGCGCGGCTCACCAGGCCCCTGGCCGTCGTCAACTTCGGTGACGAGGAGGGGGCCCGGTTCGGGCTGGCCTGCGTCGGGTCCCGGCTGACCGCGGGGCAGCTGACCGTGGAGCAGGCCCACCGGCTCACCGACGGCGAGGGGACCAGCCTTCCCCGGGCCATGGAGGCCGCCGGGTACGACCCCGAGGGCATCGGCCCCGACCCGGAGCGGCTCGCCCGCATCGGCGCCTTCGTGGAGCTGCACGTCGAGCAGGGCCGCGCGCTGGACCTGTCCGGCGACCGGGTGGGCATCGCCAGCGCCATCTGGCCGCACGGGCGGTGGCGGTTCGACTTCCGGGGCGAGGCCAACCACGCCGGCACCACCCGGCTGACCGACCGGCGCGACCCGATGCTGTCGTACGCCGAGACCGTGCTCGCCGCCCGCCGGGAGGCCGAACTCGCCGGTGCCGTCGCCACCTTCGGCAAGATCTCCGTCGAGCCGAACGGCGTCAACGCGATCCCCTCGCTGGTGCGCGGCTGGCTCGACTCCCGTGCCGCCGACCAGGCGACCCTGGACACGGTGGTCGGCGGCATCGAGAAGGCGGCCCGGGAGTACGCCGACGCCCACGGCATCGACCTGGACGTCGTCCGGGAGTCCTTCACGCCCGTCGTGGAGTTCGACCACGCCCTGCGCGACGAACTCGGCCGCATCCTCGGCGGGGACCGCGAGCTGACGGTGCCCGTCCTCGGGACCGGCGCCGGACACGACGCCGGGATCCTCTCCGCGAGCATCCCGACCGCCATGCTGTTCGTACGCAACCCCACCGGCGTCTCGCACTCCCCGGCCGAGTTCGCGGCCGAGGACGACTGCGTGGCCGGGGTGCACGCACTCGCCGACGTACTGGAAGGGCTGGCCTGCAGGTGACCAAGGCGACCTACTGGTTGGAGCACGCCTGGCTCGGCGCGGACGTCGAGCCGGGAGTCGTGGTCGAGGTCGCGGACGGCCGGATCGGCGCCGTCCGCACCGAGACCCCCGTCCCGCCGCCCGGCGCCGAGGTGCTGCGCGGACTCACGCTGCCCGGGCTGGCGAACGCCCACAGCCACGCCTTCCACCGGGCGCTGCGCGGCACCGTCCAGGTCGGCTCCGGGACCTTCTGGACCTGGCGCGAGGTCATGTACTCCGTGGCCGACCGGCTGACCCCGGAGCGCTACCACGCCCTCGCCCGCGCCGTGTACGCCGAGATGGCGCTGGCCGGCATCACCTGTGTCGGCGAGTTCCACTACGTGCACCACGCCCCCGGCGGCACCCCCTACGCCGACCCCAACGCCATGGGCGAGGCGCTGATCGCGGCCGCCGCCGAGGCCGGCATCCGGATCACCCTCCTCGACACCTGCTACCTCTCCGCCGGCTTCGGGGAGCCGCCCAACCACCACCAGCTGCGGTTCTCCGACGGCAGAGCGGAGGCCTGGGCCGAACGCTGTGCAGTTCTCAAGGAACGGGATCACGCGCGGATCGGGGCGGCGATCCACTCCGTACGGGCCGTGCCCGCCGACCAGTTGGCGACCGTGGCCGGATGGGCCGAGGAGCGGGGGGCCCCGCTGCACGTGCACCTGTCGGAGCAGACCGCCGAGAACGACGCCTGCCTCGCCGCGCACGGCCGCACACCCACCCGGCTGCTCGCCGACCACGGCGTCCTCGGCCGGCGCACCACCGGTGTGCACAACACGCACCTCAACGACGAGGACATCGCACTGCTCGGCGGCTCGGGCACCGGCACCTGCATGTGCCCGACGACCGAACGCGACCTGGCCGACGGCATCGGCCCGGCCGTCGCGCTGCAGCGGGCCGGCTCCCCGCTCTCCCTCGGCTCCGACAGCCATGCCGTCATCGACCTGCTCGAAGAGGCGCGCGCGATGGAGCTGAACGAGCGGCTGCGCACGCGCGCCCGGGGCCACTGGACGGCCGCGGCACTGCTGCGGGCCGCCACCGAGGACGGCCACGCCGCCCTCGGCTGGGACGAGGCCGGCACCATCGAGCCGGGCGCGCTCGCCGACCTGACGACCATCGCCCTGGACTCGGTCAGGACAGCGGGACCGGTGCCCCGGCTGGGCGCCGAGACGGCCGTATTCGCGGCGGGCGCGGCGGACGTACGGCACACGGTCGTCGGCGGCCGGCATGTCGTACGCGACGGCGCGCACACGCTCGTACCCGACGTGCCCCAGGCGCTGTCGGCCGCCGTCGAAGCCCTCCGCGGCTGAACCCCAACGCCCCCCACGAGGACACCATGAGCAGCAGCACCGTCATCACCAACATCGCCACGCTGGTCACCAACGATCCCTCCCTCGGTGACGACTCGCCCCTCGGTCTGATCCAGGACGCGGCCGTCGTCGTCGACGGCGACCGCATCGCGTGGACCGGTGAATCCAGCAAAGCACCCGCCACTGACAACCGGGTCGACGCGGGCGGCCGGGCGGTGCTGCCGGGCTTCGTGGACTCCCACTCGCACCTGGTCTTCGCCGGGGACCGCACCCAGGAGTTCAACGCCCGCATGTCCGGCCGGTCCTACACGGCCGGCGGCATCCGCACCACGGTCGCGGCCACCCGGGCCGCGACCGACGCGGAACTGGAGGCGAACCTGACCCACTACCTGGCGGAGGCGCTCCGCCAGGGCACCACCACCTTCGAGACGAAGTCGGGCTACGGCCTCACCGTCGAGGACGAGGCCCGCGCGCTGCGCCTCGCGGCGAAGCACACCGACGAGGTGACCTACCTCGGCGCGCACATCGTCTCCCCCGACTACGCCGACGACCCGGCGGCCTATGTCGCCCTGGTCACCGGCGAGATGCTGGACGCCTGCGCGCCCCACGCCCGCTGGATCGACGTCTTCTGCGAGAAGGGCGCCTTCGACGGCGACCAGGCCCGCGCGATCCTCACCGCCGGCAAGGCGAAGGGCCTGCACCCCCGCGTCCACGCCAACCAGCTCTCCTACGGCCCCGGCGTCCGGCTGGCCGTCGAGCTGGACGCGGCGAGCGCCGACCACTGCACCCACCTCACGGACGCGGACGTCGACGCCCTGGCCAACGGCGACACGGTCGCCACCCTGCTGCCCGGCGCGGAGTTCTCCACCCGTGCCGAGTGGCCGGACGCCCGCCGGCTGCTGGACGCGGGCGTCACCGTCGCCCTGTCCACGGACTGCAACCCGGGCTCGTCCTTCACTTCGTCGGTGCCGTTCTGCGTCGCCCTCGCGGTGCGGGACATGCGGATGACCCCGGACGAGGCGGTCTGGTCGGCCACGGCCGGCGGCGCCGCCGCCCTGCGCCGCACCGACATCGGCCGCCTCACCCCCGGCGCCTACGCCGACCTGACCCTCCTGGACGCCCCCAGCCACGTCCACCTGGCCTACCGCCCGGGCGTGCCGCTGGTCAGCGGGGTGTGGCGCAGGGGCGTACGGGTCGTCTGAGCGGACGTCGGGCGGCCGGTCTCACACCGCGGCCCCGGGCCCGGCGGCCCCGGGCCCGGCGGCCCCGGGGACCGGGGGTCCCCGGGCCGTGGCCGCCCGGGCCCCCGCCCCGCCGGCCGGCCGCGCCCGGGGCCCCACCGCCCC
>NZ_JBSGDB010000388.1:0-8376 GCF_053602155.1 Streptomyces sp. NPDC004561 | reverse complement strand
CCGCCGCCCCCCCGCCCGCCCCCGCCCGCCCCCCCACCCCCCCCCCCCCCGCGCCCCCCCCCCCCGGGCGCGGGGCCCCCGCCCCCCCCCCGCCCCCCCCCACCGCTCCTCCCTGTCGGTGTCACTTGATGCCGGGCGTCTTCACCAACTCCACGCCGTCGAGTCCGAAGGTCCTCATCGTCCCTTGCCCTCATGGGTGGGTACGGGCCGCACCGCCATGGCCGCAGAACATCCTGAAATCCATTTCATCAGAAGGTAGGAGCGGGTCTCGGAGTGCGTCAAGGGCCGAGACCCGCAACTGCAACCCGGGGAGGCAACCGGCGGCAAAGATGGGGTGATTCTCCTGGAAGTCGGTCACTTGTGTGCGCTGCCTTGACGCTGAAATCGATTTCTGCGAGCGTGCCCTCATGCCTCGCAACGCAGTCATCGGTGTGGACATCGGCACGTCGAGCAGCAAGGGCGTCCTCGTCGGTCTCGACGGTGCGCTGATCCGCTCCGCCGTACGGGAGCACACCCCCGCAAGGCCGGGCCCCGGCCGCTTCGAGATGGACGCCTCCGTGTGGTGGCGCGAGTTCACCGAACTGGCGCGGGAGTTGACCGCCGCCGACGACACCACGGTGATCGCCGTCGGGGTCAGCGGCATGGGCCCCTGCGTCCTGCTGACCGACGAGCACGACACCCCGCTGCGTCCCGCCGTCCTCTACGGTGCGGACACCCGCTCGGTCCACCAGATCCGCGCCATCGAGGAGCGGCTGGGCGCCGAGGAGATCATCCGCCGCGGAGGCTCCGCGCTCACCACCCAGGCGGCCGGCCCGAAGATCGCCTGGGTCGCGGAGGAGGAGCCCGGGCTCTACGCCCGCGCCCGCCGCCTGTACATGCCGAGCTCCTGGCTGGTCAGGAAGCTCACCGGGGCCTACGTCCTGGACCACCACTCGGCCAGCCAGTGCACCCCGCTCTACGACACCCTCGCGGGGGAGTGGTACTCCCCCTGGGCGGCCGAGGTGGCCCCCGGCATCGACCTGCCGCGACTGCGCTGGTCCGGTGAGACGGCCGGCACCCTCACCGACGAGGCCGCCCGGCACACCGGCCTTCCCGCCGGTATCCCCGTCACCACCGGCACCATCGACGCCTGGGCCGAGGCGCTGAGTGTGGGCGCACAGAACACCGGTGACCTGATGCTGATGTACGGCACGACCATGTTCCTCATCCACACCGTGCCCAAGCCGCTCACCAGCCCGTCCCTGTGGGGCACCGTGGGCGCGCTGCCCGGCACCCGCAACCTGGCCGGCGGCATGGCCACCTCCGGAGCCGTCACCAACTGGCTGCGCGACCTGTTCGCCGACGCCGACCATGCCGACCACGCCGAACTCACCCGCCGGGCGGCCGAGTCGGGCCCCGGTGCCAACGGCCTGCTGATGCTCCCGTACTTCTCCGGCGAACGCACCCCGGTGATGGATCCGGACGCCCGCGGGGTGATCGCCGGCCTGACGCTGTCCCACACCCGCGGCGACCTCTACCGGGCCGCGCTGGAGGCCACCGGCTTCGGCGTCCGGCACAACATCGAGGTCATCGAGGCGGCCGGCGGCGACATCCGCCGCGTGGTCGCCGTCGGCGGCGGCACCCAGGGCTCGCTGTGGACGCGGATCGTCTCCGACATCACGGGCCGGCCGCAGGAGCTGCGCACCACCACCATCGGCGCCAGTTACGGCAGTGCGCTGCTGGCCGCGCAGCTCGTCGGCGACGCCTCCATCGACGACTGGAACCCGGTGCGCGAGACGGTGACGCCCGATCCCGAAAACGCCGCCCGCTACGACGAGTTGTACGCCCTCTACCGGCGGCTGTACCCGGAGACCTCGGCGACCGTCCACGCCCTGGCCGCGCTGCAGGAGCGCTGACTCCGCTCCCGCCTGCCTGCCGCGGGCGGACCCGTGTACCCGCGCACCCCGCCGACGAACACACCCATGGCGATGCCGTCGCGACCGGCTGCCACGGCTGCCGACCATGCCGCCGTGCCCCCTGTACCAGGCGGACGGCCTGCCGACGGGCCGGCACCACTGACCGATCGCTCGACCCGCCGACCCCCACCCCGGGGCCGGACGTACGACCAACGGAGACCGCATGACCGCGTACACCCTGCCCGAGCTCCACCGGCGGCCCGTCGCAGAGCCGAACACCGTCTACACCGTGGCCAGCGGCGACCTGCGCCCCGCCGCCAACGTGACCTGCTGGCCCACCCAGGAGAAACTGGAGAACGACCTCGCCGCGGCCCTCACGGACCTGGGCTGGAAGATCCGCCGCGGCCACGCCGTCGACCAGGCCGAGGGCCACGGTTTCATCGACAGCCAGCACGCCGGAATCGAGGTCTTCAGGCACCTGCCCAAGGATGCGCCGCTGATCGTCGTCGAGGCCGTCTGGCAGTACAGTCACCACGTCCTCGCCGGCCTGCGCAGCCATGAGGGCCCGATCCTGGTCGTGGCCAACTGGAGCGGCGAATTCCCCGGCCTGGTCGGCCTGTTGAACCTCGCCGGCAGCCTCACCAAGGCGGGACGCGACTACTCCGTCCTGTGGAGCACCGACTTCACCGACGCGTGGGCGCGCGACGGACTGCGCACCTGGCTGCAGACGGGCACCCTCACCCACGACACCCGCCATGTCCGGCCCCTGCCACCCCTCCCGCATGACCCCGAGACCGAACTGGGGGTCGCCCTCGCCCAGGAGCTGCGCGAGGAGAAGGCGATCGTCGGCGTCTTCGACGAGGGCTGCATGGGCATGTACAACGCCATCATCGACGACGAGTTCCTCAACCCGCTCGGCATCTACAAGGAGCGCCTGTCGCAGAGCGCTCTGGTCGCCGAGATGAAGAACGTCTCCGACGAGGAGGCCCGGGCGGTCCGCGCCTGGCTCGACCAGGCCGGGATGACCTTCCACACCGGCACGGACGAGGCCACCGAGCTCACCGACGCGCAGCTGCTCAGCCAGTTCAAGATGTACATAGCCGCGCTGCGCATCGCCGACGACTTCGGGCTCGACGCGGTCGGCATCCAGTACCAGCAGGGCCTCAAGGACACCGTCCCGGCGAGCGACCTCGCCGAGGGCCTGCTCAACAACGTCCAGCGCCCGCCGGTGCTCAGCCGCGACGGCGCCCGCGAGCTCTACCCCGGCGCACCGCTGCCGCACTTCAACGAGGTGGACGAAGGCGTCGCCGTCGACTCCCTCGTCACGAACCGCATCTGGACGGCGATGGGCCTCGACCCGGCCACCACGCTGCACGACATCCGCTGGGGCGAGGAGTACGACGGCCGGTTCGTCTGGGTCTTCGAGATCTCCGGCTCGGTGCCCGCCTCCCACAACGGCGGCTACCACAAGTCGTACAGCATGCGGCAGCCCCCGATGTACTTCCCGCTCGGCGGCGGCACCCTCAGCGGCGTCTCCCGGCCGGGCGAGATCGTCTGGTCGCGCGTGTTCCTGATGGACGGCCGCCTGCACGTCGACCTCGGCCGCGCCACCTCGGTCGAGCTGCCCGAGGAGGAGACACGGCGACGGCTCGACGCCACCACCCCCCAGTGGCCCATCATGCACGCGGTCCTGCACGGCGTCACCCGCGACCAGTTCATGGCCCGCCACCGCGCCAACCACCTCAACGTGGCCTACGCCCCCGACGCGCCGACCGCAGACAAGGTGCTGCGCGCCAAGGCCGCGCTCTTCGCCGAGCTGGGCGTCGAGGTTCATCTGTGCGGAGACGTGGCGCTGTAGCCGGCCGAGCCCGTGGGCGCCGTGTGCCCCAGGGGCGCGCAGACCCGGGAACCTCACGGTGTTCCGCCCACCCCCGTACGGGCGGAGCACCGCGAACCAGGGTCGGCGAGTCCCTCAGCGCCACCTGCCCTGGCGTCGACCTGATGGCTCGTCGGGAAAGTCGGCAGCGGGTCGGTGTGAGTCCTGGAACACCTGGGGAGAGCTGACCGGACATGCGAATCGATGTAGTCTCCGAAGACCGCCCTTGACCTGCAAAAAGCAGGCAGGGAGCAGACAAACCGGGAGACTCTCCGTGCTTCGTACCATGTTCAAGTCCAAGATCCACCGAGCCACCGTCACCCAGGCCGACCTGCACTACGTGGGATCGGTGACCATCGACGCGGACCTTCTCGACGCCGCGGACCTGCTGCCGGGCGAGCTCGTGCACATCGTCGACATCACCAACGGCGCCCGTCTGGAGACGTACGTCATCGAGGGCGAGCGGGGCTCGGGCGTCATCGGGATCAACGGGGCGGCGGCGCATCTCGTCCACCCCGGCGACCTGGTGATCGTCATCAGCTACGCCCAGGTCGCCGACGCCGAGGCGCGGGCGCTGCGGCCGCGGGTCGTGCACGTCGACGGCGACAACCGGATCGTGACCCTCGGCGCCGACCCGTCCGAGCCGGTGCCCGGGTCCGACCAGGAGCGCGCGCCGCACTCCGTGCCGGCCTGAGTGGTTCCGGGGTGGCCCGAACCCCGCTCGGCCGGTTCGCCGCTGCCGTCGGGTGAGTGGCCGAGCGGCGGTCGGGTAGGCGGGGGAGTAGTCCAGAGGCGACGTCCTGCGACCGCGGAGGACCCGATGACGAACCCGCAACCCGACCCCGTGACGCCGGGACCGGCACCGGACCCGTACCCCACCCCGGTACCGCCTCCGGAGCCCGGCCCCGGCCCGGCGCCCACGCCGACCCCGCCGGGCCCCGATCCGGCACCCCCACCGCCTCCACCGGGCCCCGGTCCGAGCCCCACACCACCCCCGCCGGGCCCCGGCCCGACCCCACCGGACCCCTCACCGTCCCCGATCCCACCAGGCCCGGAACCCGTACCGAACCCCGAGCCGGGCCCACCCCTCACCTGAAACCACCGGGAGCCGGAACGCGCCCTCGAGGGGCGCGGGGAACTGTGCGCTCGGCCACGACGCACCGGTAGCCGCGACACAACCGTTCCCCGGCCCCTCAAGGCGCCTTCACCTGCGAAACACCGGCAGCCGGAGCACGGCCCGAAGGGGGGCGGGGAACCGTGCGCTCGGCCACGTCGCTCCCGCGGCCGCGCCACGCCCGTTCCCCGCCCGCGAGGCATGTCCGCCCGAGGGACCTACGCCGACACCTCCGACCGGTCCCCGCCCCACAGCGTGTGGAACGAGCCGTCCCGGTCCACCCGCCGGTACGTGTGCGCACCGAAGAAGTCCCGCTGCCCCTGCGTGAGCGCCGCGGGCAACCGCGGCGCACGCAGGGCGTCGTAGTACGCCAGCGCCGCCGCGAACCCCGGCGTCGGCACCCCCTGCCGCGTCGCGGCGACCAGCACCTCGCGCCAGTCGTCCTGCGCCCCCGCGATCTCCCGCGCGAACGTCTCGTCCGACAGCAGGCTCGGCAGGTCGGCGCGGGCGTCGTACGCGGCGCGGATGCGGTCCAGGAAGGCCGCGCGGATGATGCAGCCGCCGCGCCAGATGGCGGACACGGCACCGAGGTCGATGTCCCAGCCGTACTCCTCGCTGCCCGCGGCGATCTCGTGGAAGCCCTGCGTGTACGACACGATCTTGGACGCGTACAGCGCCTGCTCCACCCGGTCCGCGAAGGCCGCCGCCTCGGCCTCGCCCAGCGGGGACGCCGTCGGCCCGGTCAGGTCGCGCGAGGCCTCCCGCAGGGCCGCCTGCCCGGACAGGGAACGGGCGAACACCGCCTCCGCGATGCCGGAGACCGGGACACCGAGGTCGAGCGCGATCTGCACCGTCCAGCGGCCGGTGCCCTTCTGCTCGGCCTGGTCCACCACCACGTCCACGAACGGCTCGCCGGTCTCCGCGTCCACGTGGGACAGCACCTCGGCGGTGATCTCGATCAGGTAGGAGTCGAGCCGGCCGGTGTTCCAGGTGCGGAAGATGTCGGCGATCTGCGCGGGGGAGTACCCGGCGACATCGCGCAGCAGCTGGTACGCCTCGCCGATCAGCTGCATGTCGGCGTACTCGATGCCGTTGTGGACCATCTTCACGAAGTGCCCGGCGCCGTCGGGACCGCAGTGCGTGACGCAGGGCGCCCCGTCCGCCGCCTTCGCGGAGATCTTCTCCAGCATCGGGCCGAGGGACCCGTACGACTCCTTCGAGCCGCCCGGCATGATGCTCGGCCCGTGCAGCGCGCCCTCCTCGCCGCCGGAGACGCCCGTACCCACGAAGTGGATGCCCCGCTCGCGCAGCTCCCGCTCCCGGCGCCGGGTGTCCGCGAAGTGCGCGTTGCCACCGTCGATGATCATGTCGCCGGGTTCGAGCAGCGGGGCGAACTCCTCGATCACCGTGTCCGTCGGCTCACCGGCCTTCACCATGATCACCAGGCGGCGCGGGCGCTCCAGCGCCGCCACGAACTCCTCCGCGGTCTCCGTCCCGATGAAGTCGCCCTCGTGCCCGAACTCCTCCACCAGCGCCTTCGTCCGCGACGCCGTACGGTTGTGCACCGCGACCGTGTAGCCGTTGCGCGCGAAGTTCCGGGCGAGGTTGCGGCCCATGACCGCGAGGCCCGTGACGCCGATCTGCGCTGAAGTGCTCATACCGCCTGCTCCCTAGCTGCCTCGTGACTACGGCTCCGTCAGTACGGGTCCTCGCCCATCCTGACGTGCCGTTCCGGCGAGCGCACATCCGACCCGCCAGGCATGTGTACGCGGCGGGAAGGCCGTCAGCCTCAGTCCTCCGGTAATCAGACCAAGGAAGGCCCGATACCGGCCACTTGGCGCCCGTCGGAGGCCGGATTTCCGTCTTGTCATGGCCTGTTCGCGGCGCTTACTTTTGCCCCTCCTGACGCAGCCGAGGGGACATCGGACATGGCCGTACGCGGCCGGCATCGCCGGTACCAGCCCAACAGGATCAACCGTGCCTCACTGACCGTCACGGCGGGCGGCGCCGGCCTCGCGATCCCGCTGGTCGCCGCGGGCAGCGCCGACGCCGCCGACGCGGCCACCTGGAACAAGGTCGCCGCCTGCGAGTCCAGCGGCGACTGGAGCGTCAACACCGGCAACGGCTACTACGGCGGGCTGCAGTTCACCCAGTCCACCTGGGAGGCGTACGGCGGCACCCGGTACGCGCCGCGCGCCGACCTGGCGACCCGGGGCGAGCAGATCGCCGTCGCCGAGAAGGTGCTCGACGGACAGGGGCCGGGCGCCTGGCCGGTGTGCTCGGTGCGGGCCGGGCTGGCCAGGGGCGGCGCCGGCCCCGAGATGCACACCGACAGCGCCACGACCCGCCCCGCGAAGACCGTCCCGGTGCGGGACGTGCGGCCGCAGACCACCCCGCAGTCCCGCGCGGGCCGGGCCGAGATGTACAAGGTGGTGCACGGCGACACCCTCTCCGGCATCGCCGGCGAGCACCACGTGCGGGGCGGCTGGCAGACGCTCTACGCCGGCAACCGCGCCACCATCGGCGCCGATCCCGACCTGATCCTGCCGGGCCAGCGGCTCAGCCTGGACGCCACCGTCGCGCCCGGCACCCCTACCAAGTCCCCGAAGAGGAAGGCGCCTTCGGAGACCTCGCACAAGAAGACCCCGCACCCGGCCCCGTCGACGGGCCACTCCTTCGCCGCGCCGGTCGACGCGCCCATCGGCACCGGCTACCGCGTGGCCGGGTCGCACTGGTCGAAGGGTTACCACACCGGGATCGACTTCCTCGTGCCGACCGGCACCTCGGTGAAGGCGGCGGGGGCCGGGCAGGTGGTGGCCGCCGGGTGGGGCGGGGCCTACGGCTACCAGGTGGTGATCCGGCACGCCGGCGGCCGCTACACCCAGTACGGGCATCTGTCGGCCATCTCCGTGCGGGTCGGCCAGACCGTCACCACGGGCCAGCGCGTCGGCCGCTCCGGTGCCACCGGAAACGTCACGGGCCCGCATCTGCACTTCGAGGTGCGGACGGGACCCGACTTCGGCACGGACATCGACCCGATCGCCTATCTGCGGGCCCGCGGCGTCACGATCTGACGCGCGTACGCCGCCGGACCAGCACCGGCAGCGGCATGGCGACGCCCATGGGAAACACGGCGTACGACGCCGGGAGCGTGCCGTCGCCTGGCGGTTCGCCGCCCCCGGCGTCCTCCGCGGTGTCGCGCGGCGCGCGTGCGAGCAGCTCTCGCAGGTCGGGCCCGGTGTCCTCCGTGCGGTCGTCGCGCGGCGCCGATGCGAGCAGCTCTCGCAGGTCGGGCCCGGTGTCCTCCGCGCCGTGGTCGCGCGGCGTCGTTGTGAGCAGCTCTCGCAGGTCCGGCTGGGCGAGGAGCCCGTCGCGGTCGGCGGGTTCGGAGGCGCTCCGCGCGGTAACCCGCTGCTGCGGCATGGCGAAGAGCGCTTCTCCGGTGGCGAGCGCTTCTCCGGTGGCGAACGCCTCTGCGGCGGCGAGTGCCT
>NZ_JBSGDB010000387.1:0-8395 GCF_053602155.1 Streptomyces sp. NPDC004561 | reverse complement strand
AGGACCTCAGCCGCACCGCGTACGACCACCTGTGGATGCACTTCACCCGCATGTCCTCGTACGAGAACTCCCCCGTCCCGACCATCGTGCTGCCCCGCAAGGGCCGGGCCCGACCCCACGCCGAGAAGTCCCTCGGCACCCCCGACGCCGGCGCACACTCGCTCGCCCTCATCACCCGCGTCGTACACGGCGTTCTGCTCGACCGCTCTCCCGACCACCACTGAGGAACACCGACATGACCGACAAGCTCCGCATCGTCGTCGGATCCGACGACGCCGGATACCAGTACAAGGAAGCGCTCCAGCAGGACCTGCGCAACAACCCCCTGGTCGCCGAGGTCACCGACGTCGGCGTCGACGCCGACGGCCACACGGCCTACCCCAGGGTCGCCATCGCCGCCGCCGAGATGGTCGCCCGCGGTGACGCCGACCGGGCCCTGCTGGTCTGCGGCACCGGCCTCGGCGTCGCCATCGCCGCCAACAAGGTCAAGGGCATCCGCGCGGTCACCGCACACGACTCCTTCTCCGTCGAGCGGGCCGTCCTGTCCAACAACGCGCAGATCCTCACCTTCGGACAGCGCGTCATCGGCCTCGAACTGGCCCGCCGCCTGGCCGCCGAATGGCTCACGTACCGCTTCGACGAGACCTCCCCGTCGGCCGCCAAGGTCCAGCTCATGTGCGACTACGAGAACGACGAGGCAGCGGCCTGATGCCTGCGCCCGCATCACCGGTGACCCTCCTCGGGGTGAGCCTGAAGATGTACTTCGGCCACCACCAGACCCTCAACTGGGCCCGCAGGATCGCCACGCTCGCCAAGACCCACCCGGCCGTCACCTCGGGCGAGGCCCGCCTGTTCGTCCTGCCCGCCTTCCCGACCATCGTCCCGGCCGCCGGCATCCTCACGCCGTACGACGTCGCGATCGGCGCGCAGGACATCGCCACGGAGGACACCGGTCCCTACACCGGTGAGGTCGGCGGACCCCTCCTGAGGGAGATCGGCTCGGCGAGTCCGGCCACGCCGAACGCCGCCGCCTGTACGGCGAGGGCGACACGGTCGTCGCCGCCAAGACCGCCGCCGCCCTGCGCAACGGGCTCACCCCTGTCCTCTGCGTCGGCGAACGCGACCAGGCCGACCCGCGCGAGGCGGCCGAGCGCACCGTCGCCGAGGCCGCCCGCCTGCTGCACGGCCTCGACGGAACCGTCGTACTCGCCTACGAACCCCAATGGGCCATCGGCGCACCGCAACCGGCCTCCGTCGAGCACATCTCGACGGTGTGCACGGCTCTGCGCGGCTGGCTCGCCACTCGCCCGCAGCACAACGGCTCGACCGTCATATACGGCGGCAGCGCGGGACCCGGCCTGCTCACCCGACTCGAGGGCGTCGCGGACGGACTGTTCCTCGGCCGCTTCGCGCACGACCCCGCGAACGTGGCGGCCATGCTCGACGAGATCCGCACCCCGGTGTCCGAAGAGGTGGCCTGATGGCCTACGGCATCAGCACCTACGCCTATTTGTGGCGCATCTCCTCCCGCGCGCCGCAGCCGATGTCCCTCACCGACATGCTCCGCGACACCGCCCGGCTCGGCGGCGAGGTCTTCCAGATCTGCGACTACGCACCCATCGAGTCCTACGACCGGACACAGCTCGCCGACGTCCGCGCCACCGCCCGGGAGCTCGGGCTGCGCCTGGAACTCGGCACCCGCGGAGTCCGCCCCGCACACCTGCTCAAGTACCTCGACATGGCGGGAGAGTTGGGCGTCGGCCTGGTGCGGTCGATGATCAACACCGCCGACCACCGCCCGGACGCGGGGGAAGCGGTGACCCTGCTGAGGCAGACCGTGCCCCGGTACGCCGACGCGGGTGTGACCCTCGGCCTGGAGACCTACGAACAGGTCGCCACCGACGACCTGCTGGCCGTCGTGCGGGGCGTCGACAGCCCCCGCCTCGGAGTCGTCCTGGACCCGGGCAACAGCGTCGCCCGCCTGGAACGCCCCGTCGACGTCGTGGCCGCCACCGCACCGTACGTGGTCAACATCCACGTCAAGGACTTCGCCTTCACCCGACGTGACGGCTGGGTCGGCTTCACCTACGCCGGCTGCCCGCTCGGCGAGGGGCTGCTCGACTACGACGCCATGATCGCCACCGTGCGGGCGGCACGGCCGGGGGAACACGGCCGCATCAACCAGATCGTGGAGCACTGGCTCCCGTGGCAGGACGAGGGCTTCGACGCCACCGCCCGGCTCGAACACCAGTGGACGCAAGCCAGCATCGACACTCTTCTGAGGAGCAAGTAATGGCCACCGAGATCCAGACCGAGGTCGACGTGAAGACCGTCGCCGTCATCGGGGCCGCCGGCAAGATGGGCCAGCGCGTCTCCAACAACCTGGTCAAGAGCGACTTCAGGGTGCTCTTCAGCGAGGCGTCCGAGAAGGGCGGCCAGCTCGTCCGCGACCTGGGCCGGGAGCTGACCGACTCCGCCGCTGCCGCCGCCGAGGCCGACGTGGTGATCCTCGCCGTTCCGGACATCGTGCTCGGCAAGGTCTCCGAGCAGCTCGTGCCGCTGATGAAGCCCGGAACCGTCGTGCTCACCCTCGACCCGGCCGCCGCGTACGCGGGCCTGCTCCACAACCGCGACGACATCCACTACTCCTGTGCCCACCCCTGCCACCCGTCGGTGTTCCTCGAGCGCACCACCAAGGAGGAGTGGCAGGACACCTTCGGCGGGATCGCCGCACCGCAGGAAGTCGTCGCCGCGTACGAAGGCGGCGACAGCGCCAGGCAGGAACTGGCCGAGTCCGTCATCCGCGTGATGTACGCGCCGGTGGTCGACGTCCACTGGGTCACCGTCAAGCAGCTCGCCGTCCTGGAGCCGACTCTCGTCGAGACCATCGCCTGCATGGTCGGCGCCCTGCTCACCGAAGCCCTCCACGAGACCGTCCACACGGGCGGCGTCCCGGAGAAGGCCGCCCGCGCCATGCTCCTCGGGCACACCCAGGTCGCTCTGGCCAACACCCTCAAGGGCGACAACCCGTTCTCGGACGCCTGCCTGATCGCCATGGACTATGGCCGCGAGTCCATCGTCCGCGAGGACTGGAAGAAGGTCTTCGACGACGCCGAACTCGACAAGGTCATCACCCGCATGCTGAAGATCAAGGAAATCAACCGCTGACCCCAGCACCTGACGGCCAACACCCTCACCCGGAACGTGCACTCCGCTCTGCCGGAACATGAACCGGGAGAGGGCGGCAGGGGTCGGTGTGCTCAGAGTCGTGGCTTGGGCTTCTGGATCCACATCGCGCCTCACTGAACCTCGATGCCGAAATCCTGGACGAGTTCCTCCAGACCGCCCGTGTAACCCCTGCCGCCCAGGACGAAGTCCCAGTCCCCGTTCGATCGGCGGCGGAACGAGCCGAGCACCAGGGCGGTTTCGCGCGGCTTGCCGTCGGAGACCTGCAGTCGTCCCAACTCGCTCAGCGTCGGGTCGAGTAGGCGGATGCAGGCATCTGTGAAGCGGGAGAGATCGGCGTCCGGGTTCACCTCCGGGTCGATGGCGGCCACGAGCACCAACCGGTCCGCCTCATCCGGCAAGCCGTCGAAGGACACGCGGATCGCCGCCTTGTCGGGTGCAGTGGCGGGGACAGCGCGCACGGAGCCGTTCGGTGTCTGAGGGTTGTTGAAGAAGACGAAGTGATCGTCGCTGAGGACCCGCTCACCACGGCAGACGAGAGCGCACACGTCCAAGGCGACACTTCCGGTCCACGACATGCCCAGGACGTTGTAATCGTCGGACGATCGCGTGTCCCGAACCGTCGGCGCCGGCTGCGCTGCGGGTCGGCGTGCGCCATCGCCCAGACGCCCGCGCAGGCCGTGGCGGTGCAGCAGGTCGACGAGTTGAGTTCCGGAAACGAGTTCCAGCGGCTTGCCGTTGGCGAAGGTGTGTGAGCCGGGGCCGAACTTCGACGTCGTCACGAGGACGCCCTTGTTGGCGCCGGCGTCCTGCACGGTGCCGTACAGGTCACGGACAGCGGTGGGCGGCACGGTGCTGCGGTAGCGCTTCACCTGCACCACGATCTTGCCGCCCCGGATCGGCGTCGGATCCAGAGCGTCGACATCCACCCCGCCGTCGTTCGAGCGTTGCGTGGTGACTGCCTGCATCCCCATGGCGCGGAAGAGATCGGCGACAAGGTTCTCGAAGGCGATCGGATCCATCTCGTACAGGTCGGGGTCCTCGTCGCTGCCGTGCGTGACCACGCGGTTCCCGACTTCCTCGGGCCGGCGACCCGGCCGCACCGACACGAGTTGGTCGGGGCGAGCCGATAGCTGCCCGCGCAGTGCGTCCGAAAGACAGCTTCCGGCGTCCACTTGTGCCAGGCGCAGGCCGCGGAACGTCGAGCCGGGAGCCATGACGGTTGCCAGGTAGATGTGGCCCGGCCGGCCTGTCGTAGGGTCATGCCCGTCCAGGAATCCGTTCAGGGTCACGGACTCGAGCGCCCCCGGCTCGTCCGCCGCGAAGAGTTCGTGCAGCACGAGCAGCATGCACTGCGCCAGGACCTCCCGGTAAAGGGATCGCCGTTGCCCTACTGGCCGAGGGGTCTCCTTGTCCTGGTCCGCGGTAGGCATGTAGCGAACAGACTTGGCCTCGGGGACGACGCTGTAGGCGGGCATCTCCCAATCCAGCACCAGATGTGCGGCTGCCGAGTCGTAGGCGGCTTTCACCTGACGTGGAAACCCCTCGGGCCACGCCCGTGAGGCGTAGAGAGCGGCGGAGAAGTACTCGACCACGGAATCGGGATCGCGGCGCCTGACTCCTTCGGTCAGTTCGACGACGCAGGCGTTGTGTTGCCGCACCTCGGCCAGCTGGGCGTCGGCCCACTCCTGGTAGTCCCGCCGGTACGACGACAACTGCTGTTGCCGCTGCGCCTCAGCCGCCTGGGCCGCATGCCAGTCCCGCTCGAAGCGCGCCCGAGCGTCGGCCTGAGCCTGCGCGCGGCGACCGGCAGTCCACCCGCTTTGGGCGGCGTAATGATCGAAGCTCGGCATGGGTACGGGCTGCGCCAGTGGTCCTGGAGAGAAGGGCTCGATGTCTTCGGGGCGTATGAGGGAGGAAGCCCTGAAAGCCGGGGCCCGGCAGCCCGAGGCAAGAAGACCTTGCAGCGCCGTGACCTGCGCGTCCAGTTCCTGGGTACGGCGAAGTGCCTCTGCCTTCCGGTACTCGCGGTAGTCCTGGGCGACTCGCCGTTGGTACGCACGTGCTTGCTGTGCCTCTTGCCTCTGTCGTCTGGCTTCGGCCTCCATCTGACGCTGTTGCTGCCTCTGCATCTCAGCCCAGACGCCGACCAAGCCATTAGAGCGACGACTCATGTGGTGCAGGCCCTCCCCAAAAGGCGCTCTGGTTGTCCCCACAACCAGTTGTAACGGAACGACTCTATCCAGCGATGGCCGTCGCGCATATCCTTGCCGCTGGTGTACGGCCCGGTGCACGGATGCTTATACGCCCGGCGCGGACTCCGCACCGGCGGTCGGGCGCAGAGCCGCTACGGACCGTCCTGGAGCACCGGCAGCGGCGGCAGCTCCGCCTTGTGCACCCACGCCTCGAACAGTCCGGCAGGCGACTCGTCCGCGTACCGGGCCACGTGCGCGGCGAACGCCGCCGTCGTCACCACCCCGTGCCGGTGCAGCCGCACCCACCCGCGCAGCATGGCGAAGAACGCCTCGTCGCCCAGCGCGCAGCGCACCGCGTGCAGGGTCAGGCCGCCCCGCTCGTAGAGCCGGTCGTCGAACATCGACCCACGGCCCGGATCGGCCAGCCGCAGGTCCTGCGGCAGCGAGGACAGCGACCGGTGGGCGGCGGCGGCCAGTTGCTGGGCGCTGCGGCCGCCCGAGCGCTCGGACCACAGCCATTCCGCGTACTTGGCGAAGCCTTCGTTGAGCCAGATGTGCCGCCAGTCGGCGATGGACACGCAGTTGCCGAACCACTGGTGCGCCAGCTCGTGTGCCACCAGCCGCTCCCAGCCCCGGCCGCCGTCCACATGGTTGGAACCGAACAGCGACAACCCCTGTGCCTCGACCGGCACATCGAGCTCCTCCTCGGTCACCGCGACCGCGTAACTGTCGAACGGGTACGGCCCGAACAGCTCCTGGAACAGCTCCATCATCGCGGGCTGCCGCGCGAAGTCCCGGGAGAACTCCGGCAGCAGCCGCGCCGGGATGTGCCCGTGCTGCGGCACACCGTCCGGACCGGGGTCGCCCAGCAGCACCGTCTGGAACCGGCCGATCGCCAGACCGACGAGATAGCTGGACGTGGGCGCGGACTGGTCGTACACCCAGGTGGTCGTCGAGGCCTTCGTCGTACGGGTCAGCAGGCGCCCGCCCGAGACCACCGCGTACGCGGACGGGACGGTGACCGAGATCTGGTACGACGCCTTGTCGGCGGGCCGGTCGTTGCACGGGTACCAGGACGGAGCCCCGACCGGCTGGCTCGCCACCAGCGCCCCGTCCTCCAGCTCCTCGAAGCCGAGCCCGCCCCACGGGCTGGGCACCGGACCGGGATTGCCCGACCAGTGCACCTCGACGGTGAACGCGGCCCCGGCGCGCAGCGGCTTCGCCGGCCTCACCCGCAGCTTGCCGCCCCGGTGCGTGTAGTGCGGCTGCCGGCCGTCCACCCGGATCCGGCCGATCCTGAAGTCGGCCAGATCGAGCCGGAACTCGGCCAGCGGCGCCGGACCCGCGATGGCGTTGATCCGGGCCGTGCCGGACAGCCGGTTGGGCCCCGGGCGGTAGTCCAGCGTGAGTTCGTACCGATGCACCCGGTACCGGGGATCGCCGTTGTCCGGGAAGTACGGATCCGGGCCCGCTGACTGCTGCACTGCCACTTGCGCGTTCGCTCCCTGTGCCTTGCTCGGACCGTTCCTCGGTGCGCCGACGTCCGGTACACCCTTCGCCGAGTGGCCTGCGCTCAGGGACGCCATGCCTCGATCGGGTTGCCGAGCCAGCGGGTGTCGTCCGGGACGGACTCCGCGGCCATCACGAGCGACGCGGGACCCAGGGTCGTACGGGCCCCGACCGTGCTGCCGGGCAGCACGATCCCGCCAGGGCCCAGCGTGGCACCCTCACGGAGGACCACAGTATCCGTCCGCAAGATCCGGTCGTGGAAGAGGTGTGTCTGCAGAACGCAGCCGCGGTTGACGGTGGCGGCGTCCTCCAGCGTCACCAGGTCCGCCTCCGGCAGCCAGTAGCTCTCCACCCACACGCCGCTGCCGATGCGCGCACCGAGCCCGCGCAGCCACGCCGTCATCACCGGCGTCCCCGGCGCGGCCCCGGCCAGCCACGGCACCGCCAGCACCTCGACGAACGTGTCCGCCAGCTCGCCCCGCCACACGAAGGAACTCCACAGCGGATGCTCCCCGGCACGGTGCCGCCCCACCAGCAGCCACTTCGCGACGATCGACACGACCCCGGCCATGACACCGGCGGCGAGCAGCACCAGCCCGGACAGCAGGGGCGCCCACGCCCCCAGCGCGCACAGCGCCGCCACCGTCAGCACGGCCAGCGCCGCCGAGCACAGCACCGGAACGATCCGGCACAGCTCCACCAGACCGCGCGCCCACAGCAGCCGGGCCGCCGGCTCGTAGGTACGGCTCTGATCCCCGCCCGTGGCGCTGCGGGGCAGCTTCACCGGCGGCAGCCCCAGATACGACGTGCCCTTCTTGGCCTTCTTGGGCGTCGCCGACAGCACGCCGACCAGACCGCCGTCCGGCACGCTCCGCCCGGGCGCGGTCATCCCCGAGTTCCCGAGGAAGGCCCGCCGCCCGATCTCCGCGCGCCCGATCCGCACCCAGCCGCCGCCCAGCTCGTACGGCGCCGTCAGCGTGTCGTCCGCGAGGAACGCGCCGTCGCCGACCGTGGTCAGGCTCGGCAGCGCCAGCACGGTCGAGACCTCCGCGCCCCGCCCGATCCGCATCCCCAGCAGCCGCAGCCACACCGGCGTGACCAGCCCCGCGTACAGCGGGAACAGCGTCTCCCGGGACCGGTCCATCAGCTGGGTCACCGTCCACGCCTGCCAGCCGACCCGGCTGTGCGTCGGATGCGTGCCCTCGCGCAGGCCGAGGCTGAGCAGCCGTACGGCGACGAGGAGCAGCAGTGCGTACGCCAGCCCGTAGGCGAGGGTGGCCGGGACCAGGCCCAGCGCGGCGCCGCGCAGCGCCTGACCGAGCGAGCCGCCGGGCACCACGAAGACACGGGCGACCAGCAGCGCGGCCACCCCCGTGAGCAGCGGCAGGGCGCCGAGCCCGACGCCCGCGGCCCCGTACATCAGCCGCCAGTACGTGCCCCGCCGCGGCCGCTCCCTGGGCCAGTTGCGCTTGGCCTTGCCGAGCTTGACCGCGGGCGCGCCGGCC
>NZ_JBSGDB010000386.1:0-8417 GCF_053602155.1 Streptomyces sp. NPDC004561 | reverse complement strand
CCGGGCCGCCCGCCCCGCGACGACCTCGGCCTCGACGACCCGGCCTGGATCCTGTACACCTCACGCGCTCCGCGAGGCGTCATCTGTGCCTGAGCGGGGTCAGCTGCTGGATGTCGTACTTCGCCCTCAGCGCCTCGATGGCCTCCTGGTCGGGTGGGCCGCCGTCGCCGAGGATCTCCAGCAGCTCCTCGAAGTAGCGCTCGTGGTCCGGGGGCGGGCTCGCCTGGAAGAACATCTTCGCGGGCGTGTCCGTCGGGTTCGCGAACGCGTGCGGGCATCCCGGGGGCACGACGATGACCGTGCCCGGGGTCGCCCGGACCACCCTGCCGCCCGAACTCGACTCCCATCTCTGCCAGTTGTCGGGGGTGCGGATACGGGGCTCGAAGGCGAGCACGTCCAGCTCGCCCTCGAGGAGGTAGAAGAGCTCCTCGCTGCGGGTGTGCACATGGGCGCCGACGTCGAAGCCCGGCGGCACCTCCACCTCGAAGGTGGAGGCCATCCGCGAGTGGGCGCCGGTGACCTTGAACGTCACCCGCTGGGCGGGCGTCCTGACCACCCGGCCGTGGCCCGGTGGCACCAGCAGCCCGTCGACCGGTGTCTCTTCCTGGAGCGGCGGATCCGCCTGGACCGGGGCCACGCCCCGTGCCGCGGGCCCTTCCGGTACCGCCAGCCCTTCGGTCGTCGTCATCGTCGCTCACCACGTCACGGGCAGCGCCTCGGGACCGCGGATCAACGCGCCCTTCTTGAAGGGCACCTGCTCCGGCGGTACCGCCAGCCTGAGGCCCGGTATCCGGTCGAGGAGCGCGTCGACCAGCAGCTGAGACTCCAGCCGGGCGAGCTGTCCGCCCGGGCAGTAGTGCGGGCCGAAGCCGAACGACACATGCGGGTTGGGGCTGCGGGCGAAGTCGACCGTCTCCGGGTCCGGGAAGAACTCCGGGTCGCGGTTGGCGGCCAGGTACGACACGTAGACCGGATCGCCCGCACAGATGCGCACGCCTCTGATCTCCACGTCCTCCAGGGCGATCCGCGACAGGCCGACCGCGTTGCGGTGCGGGATGTACCGCAGCAGCTCGTCGATCGCCCTGGGACGGATCTCCGGCTCGGACCGCAGCCGGTCGGCCAGCTCGGGGCGGGTCAGCAGCAGGTAGAACATCTGCCCGCTGTTGTTGGTGACCGCCTCGCCGCCGATCTGGAGGAGGACGGCGAGGCCGACGGCCTCCGCCAGGGTGATCTCGCCCCGGCCCACGGCGGAGCCGAGCAGTGAGGTGACGTCCTCGGCCGTGCTGTTCTCGCGCAGGCGGATGAGGCCTGAGAAGTACGCGCTCATGTCGCGCTTGGCCTTCTCGCTGACCTCCCTGCCGTGCGCGGAGGACAGGATCAGCTGCGTCCAGATGTGCATGTCGTGCCGGTCGCCGGCCGGCACGCCCATCAGTTCGCAGATCACCGCGATCGGGAACGGGCCGAGCACCGCGCTGGTCAGGTCGGCGGGCGGGCCGTCCTGGAGGAGTTCCTCGACCAGTTCCGCCAGCATGCCGCGCGCCTTCTCGCGCACCCGCTCCACGCCCTTGGCCGTGAAGGCGGGGGCGACCGAGCGGCGCAGCCGGGTGTGGTCGGGCGGGTCGAGGAAGCCGACCGCGCCCCGGTCCGGGATGAAGTGCGGGGCGAGCCGGGTGACCGGCTGGTCCATGACCGCCTCCCGGCTGAACCGGGCGTCGTTGGCCACCATGCGCACGTCGTCGTAGCGGGTGATCAGCCACGCCCAGTCCTCGCCGTTGGGCAGCTGGATACGGCTCACCGGGCCCTCGTGCATCAACTCGGTCAGCACCGGGTCGAAGTCCGTCCCGCGCAGGTCGAGCGCCGGCCACTGCCGGACGGGCGGCACGGTGCCGGTGAGCGTCGTCTCCTCGGTCATCACGCGTCCCCGTCCGCGTTGATCCAGCGGCCCACCGTCATCTCGGCGGTGATGCCGGGACCGAACCCCGCGAGCAGTCCGCGCGCCCGGTCCTGGGCGCCGCCCTCGTCGAACAGCCGGCGCAGCGCGTCCAGCACGACGGCGCTGGCGATGTTGCCGTACTCGGTGAGCGTGGACCGGCTGAACCGGAAGGCGTGCGGGTCGACCTCCAGGAACTTGCTGAGGTCGTCGAGTATTCGGGGCCCGCCCGCGTGGATGATGTAGAAGTCCAGGTCGGACGCGTCCCAGCCGTGCAGCCCCGCCAGGTCCTTCAGCGCCGGGGCGAGCGGCTCCATGGTGGTGGGCACCCGCTTGTCCAGCAGGAAGTGGAAGCCGGTCGCCCGGACGTCGTACGCGATCCACTCCTCGGTCTTCGGGATCAGGTAGGAGCCGTTGCGCTCCAGCCGGACGCCGGTGCCGCCGCTGCCGCGCACCACGGCCGCGGCGATGCCGTCGCCGAACAGGCCGTTGGAGAGCAGCGAGCCGACGCCGAGGTCGGTGGGCTGGTAGCACAGCGAGCAGAACTCGCAGGCCACGATGAGCGCGTTGGCGTTCGGGTAGGCCGAGCAGAAGTCGTGGGCCCGGTTGATCGCCGCACCGCCGGCCGCGCAGCCCAGCTGGGCGATGGGCAGCTGGCGGGTGGTGCTGTCGAAGTCCATCTCGTTGATCAGCCAGGCCGTGAGCGAGGGCATCATGAAGCCCGTGCACGACACGTAGATGATCACATCGATGTCGGTGGTGAGGAGCTCGGCGTCGTCCAGCGCACGCTGGATCACCGCCGGGACCCGGGCCTTGGCCTCGGACTCGTAGAGCTTGTTGCGCTCCTCGAAGCCCGGGTGCTTCAGGGTCTCCTCGATGGGCTGCACGATGTGCCGGGTCTTCACGCCGGTGTTCTCGATCAGGCGCAGGGCGAGCGCCAGTTGGGGGTGGTCCTCGTGGCGGGAGCGCGCCAGCTCCAGCGTCTCCTCCATCGTGATCACGTGCTCCGGGACCGATACCGAGGGTCTGCACAAAGTCGCCATGAACCGTCCCTGCTTTCCGCGTTCGGGGGCCTTCGCCCACCGGCCAGAAGGTGGTTCACCTCAGGAGGTGCTGCACCAACCGTCACCCGTGAGGGCGACGATCTCGCGTTGGGTTACTCCGAATCGGGGACCCCGTGTCAGGCTCGAAGGGCGACTTTTGGCGTCGGACGAGGGAAAACACCATGACGACTGTTACGGCGAAGGACCTGCTGGGGACGGCCGTCGGCGCCCTCGCCCCCGACCCGGCGGCCAACCCCGTCGTGCCGCTCGCCGAACGCGGCGAGGCGCCCCTGGAGACGCCGGCGGCCCTGGCTCTGGAGCAGCGGTGGGTGATTCCCGCCGACCGGGCGGCCTTCCGGCATCTGGCGGCGCGCGCCGAGCCCGGGTCCGCCGCCTTCTTCGCGGCCCTGGCGGCGGGGGAGGAGGCGGCGGCGGGGCGCCTCACCGCGTTCGCACAGGCGTGTGGTGTCACGGACGAGCGATCGCGGACGTACGTGCCCCGGACCGGGCTGCCAGGCCTGCCCGGCGTACGTGGCCTGGCTCGCCCTCAACGCGTCGCCGCCGGACGCCGTCGCGGCCCTGACGGCCAACTTCTCCGCATGGGGCGGCTGTTGCGGCCGCATCGCCGCCGGCCTGCGCACGCACTACGGCTTCGCGGACGACGCCTGCGCCTTCTTCGACCTCTTCGCCGGGCCGTCCCCCGACCTGGACTCCCTGGCGACGGCGGCGGTACAGGCCGCCCTGGACGCCGGCTCACCGGACACGGACCTCGCACACACCTACGGAAGCCTTCTGCAGGCGTACGAGGCGATGTTCCGGACCGAGCTGGTCCCGCCCGCCCAGGACTAGGGCGCCCCGCTGCTGTGCGCGATGCACGCCACGTCGATACGGTCCGCCAGCTTGGCGAGCTCGATGGTCAGGGCGGCGACCGTGTCCTCGTCCAGCCCCTGCTCCCCGGCCTCGACAAGATGCAGCCAACGCCCGCCCACGGTCCGCAACAACTTGCTCACATCGGCCGCAGCAACCTGCAGGGCACCGCGGTCGTCGACGATCAGAGGCAGGGTCACTTCGCGGTTCACAAAAGGGGATGGTAGCCGCGCACCGCTCACGCACTCTGCCAAACCGTGGTGATGTTGCAGAACTCCCGGATTCCGTGCCCGGACAGCTCACGCCCGTACCCCGACCGCTTCACGCCGCCGAACGGGAACGCCGGATGCGAGGCGGTCATCCCGTTGACGAACACGGACCCGGCCTCCAGGTCCCGGGCGAACCGCTCGATCTCGCTCTCCTCCCGCGTCCACACGTTCGAACTCAGTCCGAACGGCGTGTCGTTGGCGATGAGCAGCGCCTCGTCCAGGTCCCCGGCCCGGTACAGCGTGGCCACCGGCCCGAACGCCTCCTCCCGGTGGATGCGCATCTCCCGGGTGATCCCGGCGAGCACGGTCGGCGGGTAGAACCAGCCCGGCCCGTCCGGGCGCCGCCCGCCGCACAGGACCTCGGCCCCGGAGCGCCTCGCGTCGTCGACCAGCTCCTCCAGGTCCCCCCGCCCCTGCTCGCTGGAGAGCGGCCCGACCTCGGTGTCCTCCTCCAGCGGGTCGCCGACCCTGAGCGCCCTCATGCCCGCGACGAACCGCTCCGCGAAGGCGTCGTAGACATCGGTGTGCACGATGAACCGCTTGGCGGCGATGCACGACTGGCCGTTGTTCTGCACCCGCGCGGTCACCGCGACCTCGGCCGCCCGGTCGAGGTCGGCGGACGGCATGACCACGTACGGGTCGCTGCCGCCCAGTTCCAGCACCGTCTTCTTGATCATCTCGCCGGAGGTGGAGGCGACCGCGCGGCCGGCCGGCTCGCTGCCCGTCAGCGTCGCCGCCTTCACCCGCTCGTCGCGCAGGATGTCGTCCACCGCGCCCGAGCCGATCAGCAGCGTCTGGAAGCAGCCCTCCGCGAAGCCCGCCCGGTGGAACAGGTCCTCCAGGTACAGGGCGGTCTGGGGGACGTTGGAGGCGTGCTTGAGCAGGCCCACGTTGCCGGCCATCAGCGCGGGCGCGGCGAACCGGATCACCTGCCACAGCGGGAAGTTCCAGGGCATCACCGCGAGGACGGGCCCGAGCGGCCGGTAGCGGACCCGCACCCGGGAGGCGCCGGAGTCCGTCACGTCGGACTCGGCGGGCTCCTCGTCGGCCAGCAGCCCCTCGGCGCGGTCGGCGTACCAGCGCATCGCCCTGGCGCACTTCGCGGCCTCGGCCCGCGCCTGTTTGACGGGCTTGCCCATCTCGGTGGTCATGACCCGGCCGATCTCCCGCTGGTCCTCGTCCAGCAGGTCGGCGGCCTTGTTCAGCAGGCGGGCGCGCTCGGCGAACGTGGTGGTCCGGTACGTGCGGAACGTGGCCTCGGCGAGCTGGAGCCGGCGTTCCAGCTCCTCCTCGCCCATGGGCTCGTACGTCTTGAGCGTCTCGCCGTTCGCCGGGTTCACCGTGGCGATGGGCATGGCTGACCTCCCTGGGAGCGGGCTTGCTTCGACCTTCGCGCGCGGCGGGGCAAGGCGCAACGCGAAGGCCCCTGGTCAGCCCGAGTGCTCCGCCAGCCGGTCGAGAAACGTGGCCTGCGCCGTGATGATCACCGCTCGCGCCCGGTCCAGCCGGAGCCACTCCACCCGGTCCAGCTCCGGGAACTCCTGCACCCGGCCGGACCTCGGGGGCCACTCCATGGCGAAGGTGCCGGGCACGAAGGCCGTGAGGTCCGGGTCCGCCTCGACGGCCCACGCCGTGACGATCTTGCCGTTGCGCTGGGCCACCTCGCCCAGGGGTACGGCCTCCCCGTCGGGCGGCGCCAGCCCCAGCTCCTCCCGGAACTCCCGCCGGGCCGCCTCCCAGGCCGGCTCGCCGGGTTCGTACTCGCCCTTCGGGACGGTCCACGCCCCCGTGTCCTTCTTCGCCCAGAGGGGGCCGCCCATGTGGCCGAGCAGAACCTCGATTCCCTCATCGGTGTGCCGGAACAACAGCAGTCCCGCGCTGCGCTTCGTCGCCCGCACCGTCACGGCTTGACCTCCGGGTGGGCCGCCAGCAGGGCCTCCACCGTATCGGCCTCCTCGGGCCGCTTGTCCTCGCGGTAGCGGATCACCCGGGCGAAGCGCAGGGTGACGCCGGCCGGGTAGCGGGTCGAGCGCTGGAGTCCGTCGTAGGCGATCTCCACGACGAGTTCGGGGCGGACCCTGACCCCCCAGCCGGTGTCCTCGACCGCCAGTTCCCGAAGCCTCTCGGTCTGCCAGGCGAGCATCGCGTCCGTCATGCCCTTGAAGGTCTTGCCGAGCATCGCGAAGCCGCCGTCCTCCTCGCGGGCGCCGAGATGGAGGTTGGAGAGCCGGCCGGTGCGCCGGCCGTGGCCCCACTCGGCGGCCAGGACCACCAGGTCGAGGGTGTGGACGGGCTTGACCTTCAGCCAGGAGGCGCCGCGCCGGCCCGCGCTGTAGGGCGCGTCCAGCGCCTTCACCACGACGCCCTCGTGGCCCCGGGCCAGGGTGTCGGCGAGGAACCGCTCCGCCTCGGGGACGTCCTGCGGCCCGGCGGCCACCGTGCGCCGCACCCGCATCGGCTCGGGCACCAGCCGTTCCAGCTCCGCGTGCCGGTCGGCGAACGGCAGGTCGAGCAGGTCGCGGCCGTCGACCGCGAGTACGTCGAAGAAGACCGGGGAGACCGGGACCTCCCCGGCGGCCCTCGCCACATCCGTCCGGGAGCCGACCCGGCCGGCCGTCTCCTGGAAGGACCGGGGCCGGCCGGTGGCGTCGAAGGAGATCACCTCGCCGTCCAGGATGAAGCGCTCGCCCCGCAACTCCAGTGCGGCGGCGGTCACTTCGGGCAGCCGGCCGGCGATGTCGTCCAGCGTGCGGGTGTGCACGCGGACCGTGTCGCCGTCCCGGTGGACCTGGACCCGGATGCCGTCCAGCTTCTCCTCCACCGCGCAGGCGCCCAGCTTCTCCACCGCCTCGGCGACGGAGGAGGCGCTGTGCGCCAGCATCGGCAGCACCGGCCGGCCGACGGTGAGCCGGAACCGGTCGAGGGAGCCCGGCCCCTCGCCGAGCAGGGCCTGGGCGACCGTCTGCAGCGACCCCGAGAGCATCACCGCCCGCCGCACGTCGGCCGGGTCCGCGCCGGTCGCCCGGGCGAGGCCCTCCACCGCGACCGCGTCCAGCGCGCCCTGGCGTACCTCGCCGGTCAGCAGACCGAGCAGGAAGCGCTGCTCCTCCTCGGTGGCCGCGCCCATCAGCTCACCGACCAGCCGGGCGCGCTCCGCCTGCGACCCCGGCCCCGACACCTTGCCCAGCTCGCCGAGCAGGGCGTCCACCTCGTGGACCGTCAGCGTGGGTTCGGCGGCGGGCGGCACCCGGCGGCTCAGCACCTTCCAGCCGACGCCGAGCCGGCCCTGCGGCAGCCGTCCGGCCAGGTAGGGGATGACGATCGGCACGTCGTCCGCCGCCGCCTCCCGGAACAGCTCCGCGAGCAGGTCGGTCTTGCGGGACCGGGCCGCCGTGGCGGCGACCTCCCGGGACACCTCGGCAAGCCGGGTCAGCAGCATGCCCCCAGGGTGCACCGCGGGCGTGCGGTCTACACCCGGGCGGCCGCGTCGAGATCGGCGAGCAGCAGCTCCCCGTTGATCGCCGCGCCGGCGCGGTACCCCCGGCTGACCGCGTTCACCACCTGCTCGGCGAACCCGCTCGCGTTGCCCGCCGCCCACAGCCCGGGCACGCTCGTCAGGCCCCGTTCGTCGATCACCGGGTAGCTGCCGAAGGGCGTCTCGCGCATCTCGGCGCCGAGCCGGAGCAGCAGGTCGTTGCGGGGGACGGCGCGCGGGGCGGCGTACAGCACCTCACGGTCGTGGACGGTGCCGTCCCCGAGCCGCACCCCGGTGAGCCGGTCGCCGCTGACGACGAGTTCCGCCACCTCGCCGGGCACCACCGCGACCCCCGCGGCGGCCAGCCGGCGCAGGTCCTCGTCGGCCAGCTCCGACTCCCGCACCCGGTGCAGGAAGAACCGCACGTCCTTCGTCCACTGGGTGACCATGAGCGCCTGGTGCACGCTCAGCGGGGAGGTCCCCAGCACTCCGGTCGGCAGATCGCGGACCTCCCAGCCGTGGCAGTACGGGCAGTGCACCACGTCCCGGCCGAACCGCTCGGCGAGGCCGGGGACCGGCGGGAGCTCGTCCTTCAGGCCGGTGGCGACCACCAGCTGCCGGGCCCCCGCGGTGCGCCCGCTCGCGAGCGAGACGGTGAAGCCCCCGGCGCCGGAGGCCCTGGCCGCGTCCACCACCCGGTCCCGGACCAGCTCCACCCCGTACCGGGCGATCTCCTCCCGGCCGGCGGCCAGGAACTCGGCGGGGGACATGCCGTCCCGGGTCAGGAAGCCCTGCATGTGCGCGGACGGCGCGTTGCGCGGCTCGCCGGCGTC
>NZ_JBSGDB010000385.1:0-8437 GCF_053602155.1 Streptomyces sp. NPDC004561 | reverse complement strand
ACCGCTGACGAGGGTGCTCACGGGCTGGCCGCCGCCGGGGTGGCGGCTCGCGATGTGCGATGTAGGGCAGGGGTCCGCCGGCCGCCCGAGCGCCAAGCAAGGTCGTTGCGGGGACTGGCGGGCTCGACCGCCGACGTCGGCCGGCACCCCGGGACGATCCGTGCGGTGCGCGGCGCGTACCGTGCGAGCGGGCGGGGAGGACACGCGGAGGTGAGCGGCGGGACGCCGACCGGTCGGACGCGTGGCACTCCTCACCCGGCGCGCCGGCACCACGCCACACCACTAACCCCACACCGTCGCCCGATCCACACCTCCCGCAACTCCCCCAACCGCTCCGAAAGGACGAGCCCCGTGCTCACGTCGTACGCAGACCACTTCGACACGCCCGCCGGGTATCTCGACTTCGCGCGGTTCGGGCCGCCGTCGCGGGATGCCGTGGGCGCCACGGCGCGCGCCTTGGAGGAGTCCGCCCGGGCCGACCACACCACCGTGGACGGCCTGATGGGCGCGGAGGGGGCCGCGCGGGACGCGGCAGCCCGTCTCGCGGGCACCGACGCCCGGCACACCGTGCTGCTGCCCAACGCGTCCACCGGCCTGTTCCACGCCGCTCTGGGCATCCGCGAGGGCGTGGTGCTCGCGCCGCGCACCGACTTCCCCGCCAACCACTACCCGTGGCGCCGCACCTCGGACCTGGGCCGGGCCACACCGCGCTGGCTCGACCCGGCGCCCGGCGCCGGCGTGACCCCCGACCTGGTCCGGGCCGCGCTGACCGACGACGTGGTCGCCGTGTCCGTCAGCGCCGTGGACTTCCGCACCGGCTTCCGTGCCGACCTGGCGGCGTTGCGCGAGGCGATCGGGCCGGACCGGCTGCTGATCGTGGACGCCATCCAGGCGTTCGGTGTCGCCGCGATGCCCTGGGAGGCGGCCGACGTCGTGGTGGCGGGCGGTCAGAAGTGGCTGCGCGCGGGCTGGGCCACCGGCTTCGCGACGTTGTCCGACCGTGCGCTGGAGTCCCTGGAGCCGGTCCTGACCGGCTGGACCGGCGTGGAGGACGTCGGCGTCTTCGACGGAGCGGAGCATCCGCCCGCCCCGGACGCGCGCCGGTGGTCGATCACCAACCTCAGCCCGGTGACGGCCGCCGCGTTCGCGGCCGCGCTGGACCTGGTCCAGCGGCACACCGTCGTCGCGATCGAGGCCGCGATCGCGACGCGGATCGCCGAACTCACCCAGGTCGTACGGGAGTACGGCGGCCGCGTCCTCTCCCCCACCGACCCGGCGCGGCGCGCGGGCATCCTCTCCTTCACGATGCCGGACCACGATCCGGCGCTCGTCGCGAAGTCGCTCCACGCCGAGGGTGTCACCCCGACGGTGCGCACCGACTCCCTCAGGCTGTCCCCGCACGCCTCGACCCCGCCGGAGGCGTCCGAGCGGGTCGCCGCCGCGCTGTCGGCGCTGCGGAACTGACCGGCCTGTGTACGGCGTTGGGCCACCGTCTCTGCCGCCCTGCTCTTGGTGAAGGCTCGGCCGGAGACTCCAGGGGGCGGACCCGCGTGGGTCCGCCCCCTGGGGCCGGACAAACCGGCCCGAGCCTCCGTGGCGGCGGTGCCGCTCAGCTGTCGTAGTCGACCGTCACCGTGTCGGAGACGGGGTAGGACTGGCAGGTCAGCACGTAGCCGGCGTCCACCTCGGCGGGTTCGAGGGCGTAGTTGCGGCGCATGTCGGCCTTGCCCTCGGTGATGTGGGCGCGGCAGGTGCCGCAGACGCCGCCCTTGCAGGCGAAGGGCAGGTCGGGGCGGACCCGCGACGCGGAGTCCAGGATGGTGGCCTCGCGCGGGAGCGCGGAGGTGGTGGAGCGGCCGTCCAGGACGACGGTGACCTGGCTGACCGGGCCGTCGGCGCGGGGCTCCTCGTGGCGTACGGCCGTGACGGGCTCGTCGCCGGCGAAGAAGAGTTCCTGGTGGATCCGGTCGTCCGGCACGCCCAGCCCGGCCAGCACCCGCTGGGCGTCCAGGACCATGCCGTGCGGGCCGCACAGCCACCAGTGGTCGGCGTCGGCGACGTCGACCAGGCCGTCGATGAGCGCCGACAGACGGTCGGCGTCCAGGCGGCCGGTCAGCAGGTCGGCCTCGCGCGGTTCACGGGAGAGCACGTGCGCGAGCTGGAACCGCGCGGGGTAGAGGTCCTTCAGGTCCGCCAGTTCGTCGGCGAACATCACGGAGCCGGTGCGGCGGTTGCCGTAGAAGAGGGTGACCTGGGAGTACTCGTCGGCGGCGAGGACCGACTCGGCGATGGAGACCATGGGCGTGATGCCCGAGCCCGCCGCGATGAGCACATGGTGTCCGGGCGTGGTCAGGTCGGGGGTGAAGGCGCCTACCGGGCCCATCACCTCGACGGTGTCGCCCGGCTCGACCTCGTTCACCAGCCAGGAGGAGAACAGACCCCCGGGCACCACCCGGACGCCGATCCGGGGCCGGGAACCGGCCGGGGAGCAGATCGAGTACGAGCGCCGCTCGTCGCGTCCGTCCACCTCGCGGCGCAGGGTGAGCGACTGGCCGGGCTCGAAGGCGAACTCCCGCGCCAGCTCGTCGGGGATGTCGAAGCTGACCGCGACGGCGTCCTCGCACAGCCGCTCCACCGCTGCCACCCGCAAGCTGTGGAAGGCCGGGCGGCGGCGCGTGCGCCGCACCGGGGCGGGGGCGGCGTCGGCGGGGGCCAACAGGTCCTCCATCAGATCTCCTTGACGTACTCGAACGGTTCGCGGCAGGCGCGGCAGCGCCACAGCGCCTTGCAGGAGGTGGCGCCGAAGCGGGAGGTCTCCTCCGTGTCCGTGGTGCCGCAGCGCGGGCACGCCACCGCTCGGCGGATGGCGGTCAGGACCAGCGGCACGGGCCCGGGCGCCGGGCGCGGCGCCGGACCGGGGGGTGCGATGCCGTGCTCGGCGAGCTTGCGGCGGCCCTCGGGGGTGATCCAGTCGGTGGTCCACGGCGGGTCCAGGACGGTGCGCACCTCGACGCGCTCGTAGCCGGCGCCCTTGAGCCGCGCGGCCACACCCGCCCGCATCTCGGACATGGCGGGGCAGCCGGAGTAGGTGGGCGTGAGGTCTGCGACGACCGTGCCGTCGGGAGTAACCCGTACCTCGCGCAGCACGCCTAGGTCGGCGAGGGTGAGCATGGGCAGCTCGGGGTCGGGCACCTGCTCGGCGATGTGCCGGGCGCGGTGGGCGTCGGTGAGGAGGGTCACCATGTCGCCTCCGGGTGGGCACGGGCCACGCTCTGCAGTTCCGCGAGGAGCGGGACGAGGTGCTCGGTGTGGCGGCCCTCGCGTCCGGGACCGGTTGCCGAGGGGGCGGGTACGTCCGGCAGGGACAGGCCCGCGGCCTCGGTGACCTGCCGCAGTACGGCGAGGACGGTCTCCCCGGCGTCGTGCGCCGCGAACAACTCGCCTGCGTACGGCATCACTTGGTCGAGTCCGGCCTGCATGCGCCGGTGGGACTCCTCGGTGCCGTCACCGAGGCGGACGACCCACTCGGCCGCGTACTGGCGGTGGTAGGTCAGTTCCTTCACGCCCTTGGCGGCGACGGCGGCGAGCACCGGGTCGGCGGAGGCGGCGAGCCGCTCGAAGTGGGCCAGGCGCCAGCTGGCGAGGACCAGCAGCCGTGCCACGGAGAACGCGAAGTCCCCGTTGGGCAGTTCGGCCAGGGTCACGTTGCGGAAGTCGTCCGCCTCGCGGAAGTAGGCGTAGGCGTCCTCGCCGCGTTCGGTGCCGTCGACCTGGCCGCAGCGGGCGTACAGCAGCCGGGCCTGGCCGAGGAGGTCGAGGCCGATGTTGGCCAGCGCCACCTCCTCCTCCAGTTCCGGGGCGCGGGTGGTCCACTCGGCCAGCCGCTGGGCGGTGACGAGGGCGTCGTCGCCGAGGGCCAGGCAGCACGCGGCCAGTTCGGCCCGGTCGATGTCCTCGGGGACGGCGGTGCTCACGCCGTACAGCGGGTCCTCGAAGCCGGTGCCGAAGGCCCAGCGGGCGTCGCTGTCGTCGTGTCCCTCGGCCAGGGACAGGTAGACGTGATCGTCGCTCATGACCTGCTCCTAGATGTGCGGGACGTCGTCGGGGATGTCGTAGAAGGTGGGGTGCCGGTAGACCTTGTCGGCGCTCGGGTCGAAGAAGGGGTCCTTCTCGTCGCGGGTGGAGGCGGCGATGTACTCGGAGCGCACCACCCAGATGCTCACGCCCTCGTTGCGCCGGGTGTAGAGGTCGCGGGCGTGGGTGAGGGCCATGCGGTCGTCGGCGGCGTGCAGGGAGCCGACGTGGACGTGGTTGAGTCCGCGCTTGCCCCGTACGAACACCTCGTACAGCGGCCAGCCGTCCCTCTTGGTCTGCGTCTCACTCATGCCGCTGTTCCCTTCTGCGTCCTGGCGGCCTGCTTGGCGGCGTGCGCGGCTGCCGCCTCGCGCACCCAGGCGCCCTCCTCGTGGGCGGCCCGGCGCCGCGCCATCCGCTCGTCGTTGCACGGCCCGTCGCCGCTGATCACTCGCTTCAGTTCGGCCCAGTCGGGGGTGCCGAAGTCGTACCGGCCGCGCTCCTCGTTCCAGCGCAGCTCGGGGTCGGGGAGGGTGACGCCCAGCTTCTCGGCCTGCGGCACGGTCATGTCCACGAACCGCTGGCGCAGCTCGTCGTTGCTGTGCCGCTTGATCTTCCAGGCCATGGAGCGCGCCGAGTTGGGCGAGTCGTCGTCGGGCGGTCCGAACATCATCAGCGACGGCCACCACCAGCGGTTCACCGCGTCCTGGACCATCTCCCGCTGGCCCTCGGTGCCGCGCATCATGGTCATCAGCAGTTCGTAGCCCTGCCGCTGGTGGAAGGACTCCTCCTTGCAGATGCGGACCATGGCACGCGCGTACGGGCCGTAGGAGCTGCGGCACAGCGGCACCTGGTTGCAGATGGCGGCGCCGTCCACGAACCAGCCGATGACACCGACGTCGGCGAAGCTGAGGGTCGGGTAGTTGAAGATCGAGGAGTACTTCTGGCGGCCTTCGAGCAGACGCTCGGTGAGGTCGGCGCGGTCGACGCCCAGGGTCTCGGCCGCCGAGTACAGGTAGAGCCCGTGGCCGGCCTCGTCCTGGACCTTGGCGAACAGGATGGCCTTGCGGCGCAGCGACGGCGCGCGGGTGATCCACTCGCCCTCCGGCTGCATGCCGATGATCTCCGAGTGCGCGTGCTGGGCGACCTGCCGGACCAGGGTCTTGCGGTAGCCGTCCGGCATCCAGTCCCGCGGCTCGATCCGCTGGTCGCGCGCGATGGTGTCCTCGAAGCGCTCCTGGAGCTCGGGCGGCGCTTCGTCCGCCGACGGGGGCCCGGCCTGCCGTGCAGTCATCCCTACCACCTATCCCAACCGACCGTTCGTTCGGTTCATGATATGACGAGCTCCCCTGGTTTTGGAAGTGGGGCGGCCTTTCAACATCCCTGGACGGAGGCTTCCCGCCGGCCGGAACCGTGGTATCGGCCATACGCAGAACCCTTGCCCGGCCTCCCGGCCCAGTTCCGTCCGTGGCCTGCGGTCCACCTCTTGACAGGCATCGATGTGGCTGAGTTACATGGCGGTGCCGCACGCTAACCGAATGTTCGGTCGGGACACAAGATGGTGGATACAGTGACTCAAGCCGCCAATGGTGCAGAAGGACCGGTCGAGGCGATGTTCGGCGCGGACGAAGCCTCCCGGAGCCTGGGAATCGAGCTGCTGCGACACGGCCTCGGGACCGCCGTGCTGCGCATGACCGTTACCTCCGCCATGGTCAACGGACACAAGATCGCCCATGGCGGCTATCTCTTCCTCTTCGCCGACACCGCCTTCGCCTGCGCATGCAACAGCCACGGACCGACGACGGTCGCCGCCGGAGCCGACATCGACTTCGTGGCCGCGGTGTACGAGGGTGACGTCCTGGTGGCCACCGCCCACGAGCGCACCCGGTTCGGCCGCAGCGGCATCTACGACGTCACCGTGATGCGCGGTGAAGAGGTGGTCGCGGAGTTCCGTGGCCGCAGCCGCACCCTCAGGGGCAGCACAGCCAAGGAGTCGCGATGAGCATCGAGCTGAACACCACGCCCGCCGCATGGGGGCGTCGCGGCGAGCCCTGTCCCGCGGAGCTGCTGGACGACGCGGAGCACCTCACCCGGGAGGAGCTGCTCGACCTGCAGCTGCGCCGTCTCCAGGCGACACTGCGCCACGCCTACGACAACGTCGAGCTGTACCGGAAGAAATTCGACGCGGCCGGCGTCGGGCCGCAGGACTGCCGTTCGCTGGAGGACCTGGCCCGCTTCCCGTTCACCACGAAGGCCGACCTGCGGGAGACGTACCCCTTCGGCATGTTCGCCGTGCCCATGTCCGAGGTCCGCCGCATCCACGCGTCCAGCGGCACGACCGGCCGCCCCACCGTCGTCGGCTACACGGAGCAGGACCTCTCCACCTGGGCCGACCTGATCGCCCGTTCGATCCGGGCCGCCGGCGGCCGCCCGGGCCACAAGGTGCACATCAGCTACGGGTACGGCCTGTTCACCGGAGGACTCGGAGCGCACTACGGCGCCGAGCGCGCCGGCTGCACCGTCATCCCCGCCTCGGGAGGCATGACGGCCCGCCAGGTCCAGATCATCCAGGACTTCCAGCCCGAGATCATCATGATCACCCCGTCCTACCTGCTCACCCTGCTCGACGAGTTCGAGCGCCAGGGCGTGGACCCCCGTACCACCTCGCTGCGGATCGGCATCTTCGGCGCCGAGCCGTGGACGGAGGAGATGCGCCGTGAGATCGAGGAGCGCATGGACATCCACGCCGTGGACATCTACGGCCTGTCCGAGGTGATGGGTCCGGGCGTGGCCCAGGAGTGCGTGGAGACCAAGGACGGTCTGCACGTCTGGGAGGACCACTTCCGCCCGGAAGTCGTCGACCCGATCACGGACGAGGTCCTGCCCGACGGCGAGAGCGGCGAGCTCGTCTTCACCTCCCTCACCAAGGAGGCGCTGCCGATCATCCGCTACCGCACGCGCGACCTGACCCGTCTCCTGCCCGGCACGGCCCGCCCGGCCTTCCGCCGCATCGAGAAGATCACCGGCCGCTGCGACGACATGATCATCCTGCGTGGAGTCAACGTCTTCCCGAGCCAGATCGAGGAGATCGTCCTCCGCACGCCGGGCGTCGCCCCGCACTTCCAGATCCAGCTCACCCAGCGGGGGCGGATGGACCACATGACGGTGCGCGTGGAGGCCCGCCCCGACAGCGGTCCCGAGCAGCGGGAGGCCGCCGCGCGGCTGATCGCCACGGGAGTCAAGGACGGCGTCGGCGTCACCGTGGAGGTGACGATCGTCGAGCCGGAGACGCTGGAGCGCTCACTCGGCAAGCTCCGCCGCGTCAAGGATCTGCGCGGGGCCTGATCTTCGGGCCGCGCGTCTCGGCGCGGGGACGAACCGGGCCCGGAACGGGACGGGTCCCTTTCGGAGTTGGGTCGGCGGATCCCTCCCGGGATCCCTCCCGGAGGCGGCCCGACGGATCCCTCCCGGAGGCGGCCCGACGGATCGCTCTCGGAGTCGGCCCGGCAGAACGGCTTTCGCCGTCGGCTCTTCCGAGCATGCCCGCGAGCCGCGGCGGCTTTCTCCTCGCGCGCCGCCGGCCCGACCGCTCACCCGCGACGGGCGCGGCGGCGGAAATTCCCTACCGTGGCGGCCGCCGAGGGCGGAGACTCGTCCCATGGCTGACATGGGGGTGTTCCGGGACGCGGTCACCGCGTGGGCGGCCGGCGGGCCCGGCGACCCGGCGTGCGAGCTGGCCGAGCGGCTGACCGTCCGGGCGGCCGTCCTGCTCGAAGGACCGAGCGACGCCGCGGCGGTCGGCGCGCTGGCCGCGCGCCGCGGCCGGGACCTGGCGGCCGAGGGAGTCTGCGTCCTGCCGATGGGCGGCGCGATGAGCGTCGGCCGCTTCGTCCGCCTCCTCGGGCCGTCCGGCCTGGGCCTGCGCCTCACGGGACTGTGCGACGAGGGGGAGCGGGGCTACTACGCCCGCGCCCTGGAGCGGGAAGGCACCGCAGAGCAAAGGTTCTTCGTCTGCGCGGCGGACCTGGAGGACGAGCTGATCCGCGCGCTGGGCGTGACGCGGGTGGAGGAACTGGTCCGTGGGGAGGGCGAGTCGCGCGCCCTGCAGACCTTCCGGCGTCAGCCCGCGCAGCAAGACCGCACCTCGCACCAGCAGTTGCGGCGCTTCCTCGGCACCACGAAGGGGCGCAAGATCCGCTACGGCCGCGTCCTCGTCGAAGCCCTCGACCCCGCCCGCGAACCCGCCCCGCTCGACGGCCTGCTCGCCGGCCTCTGACCACCGGGCACCGTCGATCCCCGCCGCGTTGGCGGGCGTCATGGTGAGCACACCGGCGCCGCCGAGGAGCAGCGTGGCGGCAGCGGC
>NZ_JBSGDB010000384.1:0-8487 GCF_053602155.1 Streptomyces sp. NPDC004561 | reverse complement strand
GACACTCGCCGATCTGACCACCTCCTCCAGCCGGACGGTCAGTTTCCCAAGCACCGGATCGACCTGGTTCGTCCGCGGGCGGACCCCCTTTTGAGGAACCGCGGCGGGTGGTGTCTTCCTTGCGCCGGCGGCGCTCTGGTGGGCACGCACCGCCGTGGAGTCCACGGACACGTCCCAGTCGATCCGGCCGGCGGCGTCCTCGGCGGCCTGCACCTTCGACAGCAGCATCTGCCAGGTTCCGTCCGCCGACCAGCGACGATGACGCTTGTAGACCGTCTCCCACGGCCCGAACCGATCCGGAAGATCCCGCCACTGAACCCCAGTACGGACCCGGTACAACACCCCGTTGATCACCCGGCGGTGATCGCTCCACCGGCCCCCACGTGCACCACCGCGAGGTAAGAACGACTCCAGCCGTTCCCACTCCTCGTTCGTCAGGTCTCCACGTCCCATGCAGCCAGCCTGCCCCCAACACCCCACTCACGAAGGGAGATCCGAGAAACAGCGCCTAGTGCGGCAAGTCGCGGACCGGAGCGTGTGTGCCGCTCGACCGTGTGGGCCGGGGCCCGCGGGGTGGCGGAACTCGCGCGCGGTCCACCACTTCGGCACCGAGGTGCTGTCACCCGGCGGGTATCTCGCACCGGACGCTGCCGGGGACCGGGAAGCCGGGTTCGGGCTGCCATGAGTTCTCCGGAAGGGGGGCGTGGGTGGTCAGTCGTCGCTGTCGGCGTCCTCGGCAGCCCAATCCAGCCGCGGCCAGCCGGGGGCCGGACGGGCGCGCCGTACCAGGCGTACACCTGTTTCCTGACGGCCTGGGGCTTCATGTCGGCCTTGCAGACCGCCCCAGATGGGACTGGCGTCGTGCGTTGGTTACCGCGCTGTTCTCGAGCGCTGCCAGCACCCGCGAATGGCGAAGGCAGCAGGCGCTCCGCCGGCACCATCCTGCTGCCGCCTCGGCAACCCGTCTGATCGCCCGCTTCCAGCGCGCCCGCCACGAACTCACGTGGTTGCGTTCTCAGATGCTCCGCCGGGGTGCGGGCGGCGCGGGACTTGGACGCCTGGTCATTGTAGGACCGCACGGGAACCAGCCTTGCAACCCAGACCGGACGCGTACCGGGTTTCGAGCAGGATGGCCGCCTTGCCTTTCCCACCGTACGGCGGGCGGCTTACCGCGAACTCTGCAGACTACGTCTTGCCGACGTCCACGCCGACGACGCCTGCGTTGAAGCCGCCGGCACTGGCTGGTCCCTCCAGGACGCGGTGGAAGGAGAGTGCTTGAAGTGGCGGCAAGCCGGGCGTCGGGGTCGGAAGCCGCCGAGGGGAACTGTCGGTACGCCCCGCCTCAACGCGCCATGTCGTGCGCATCAGGCGGGGCGAGGGGTGTGCGGTGCCTACCGCATGGTGCTGGGAGCGGCGGGGGCGTCCCAGTCGATGCGGTAGCGGTGGGTTGGGCCGAAGTTCTTCTCCGGATTCATGGCGACCTTCATGAACACCCTCATCAGCAGCGGCATCAGCGCGCTCATCACCGGTCCGGGGGCCTTGACCTGGTTGACCCTCCTGGCCTGCGCGGCGATCTTCTCCACCCGCGGGCGGCGCCGGCCCTCGTAGGCGGTGAAAGCCGACTGAGCGTCGGGCAGGTCGCGCAGGCAGTGCGCGAGCTCGACGGCGCTTTCGATGGCCAGCGAGGCGCCCTGCCCGGAGCTGTTGGAGGGAGCATGGACGGCGTCCCCGACCAGCGCCATGCGGCCCCGATGCCAGTGCGGCACCCGCGGCATGATGTAGACGGAGCCCGTCACGTGCAGTTGGTCGGGGTTGATGCGGCGGACGAAGTCGCCGCCCGGGTCGTCCTCGCCGTAGGTGTCGTGCAGCACGCGCAGCCACTGTTCGACCGGCACGGCGCGTGCCTCGGTCAACCGCATGGGGCTCTCGTGGGGCAGATTCATGCCCCAGCGCGTTTGGCCGTCGGCGGTCTTCCAGTACAGGTAGTAGGCGCGCTTGCCGAACGTGAAGTGCATGACTCCGGGATCGGCTGGGACCGGCTGGTCCACGACCGTCTCGAAGCCGAGGATGCCGGTGTAGTCGGGTCCGGGCGCTTGCGGGTCGATCAGGGCGCGGACGGTGGAGTGGACACCGTCCGCGCCGATGAGGATGTCTGCGGTTGCGGTGGTGGCGTCGGCGAAGTGTGCCGTGACCCCGCTGTCGTCTTCCCGTGCGGAGACCAGGCGCTTGCCGCGCTCGATACGGATGCCCTGCGACAGGGCGATCTCGTGCAGGATGCGGTGCAGGTCGTTGCGGTGGATCTGCTGCTGCGGCGGCATCCCGGCCAGCTGCGGCATCGGGTAGGTCTTGCCGCGAAACGAGGTCACCGTGCCCGTCATGGGCTGGCTGACGGCCTCCACGGCCTCGCGCGCGCCGATCAGTTCCAGCGCGGCCAGGCCGTTGGGGGCGAGGGTGAGGGTGCCGCCGACACCCTCGCTCGTGTGCGCGTACGCCTCGTAGACCGTTGCCTCGATGCCCGCCTTGCGTAGGGCCCGCGCCATCACAGGGCCGGCGACCCCGCCGCCGACGATCAGCGCGCTTCGTGCCTTTGCCATGTCGTTCTCCATCGATGGGAATCTGTGCCGCACCGCGCACGCCGCAGTGCCGGCACCGTGGTCCGCACCCCTGGGAGGGCGCGGGGAAATGTCCCGCGAGGAGATCCGGCTATCGTTGCATTGCCATCTCGTGGCCGGATTCGCCTGGCGGGTTGCGGTTTCGGGATCGAAGGGCCTGGCGGCGGTGCTGCAACACCCCGCCAGGCCCGTTTGACTACTCGGTGCTCCCCCGTTCCGCGATTTCGGCCGTTTCCGAGGAGATCTGGCCCGTCGCGTGCCACTGACGCCACTCGTCCAGGCCGGGAAAGGTGCTGGAGGTGATCTCGTCCAGGAGCGCGCGCACCCAGGCCGCCTCCGCCTCGCGCATCGCGAGTTCGTATTCGTCCTCCACCAGGAACAGCCGCGGCAGCAACTGTCCGTGCTCCGCCAGCGTCTCGCGTCGCTGCGCGCTCTCCTGCTCCAGCTTCTGGAGCCGCTCGCCGAGCAGGGCCGCGGCCTCTTTGGGACCGAGCACGGCAAACACCGACAGTCCGGCCTTGAACCTCAGCGGCTCCTGCTCCGGGGTGGAGACGAGCTCACGGACCCAGTCCACCAGCTCGGCCCGGCCGGCATCGGTGATCCGGTAGACCACCCGCTCGGGGCGGGCGCCCTCCCGGGTGGTGTCCGCCACCTCGATGAAGCCGTGCTTGGCGAGGTTGCGCACCACTGTGTACAGGGAGCCCCACTTGATCACCATGTCGGAGTCCTTGCCGCGTTCCCGCAGCATCGAGGCCACCTCGTACGGGTGCATCGGCCTCTGTACCAAAGTGGAGAGCACCGCCAGCGCGAGCAGATTGCCCACCTTGCGACGTTTGCCCATTGCCTCCCACCTCGCAGACGATTACTTGCACACGAGCATAAAGGGTATGGGGCTTCTCGCAAAGCACCAGCTCCGAGGTTCGTCACGCGATGATCGCCGGCGCTGGGCGCACGGCCTCGATGCCCATGTGGATTCCAGAGGATCGCGCCGACCAGTGCGGCGAAGATGACCTCGGGACGGCTTGGCGGCGAGCGGCCGAAGCGCCGGAGGATACTGCGGGGGCGGTGAAGGATCGGAAGAGCGCGCTGGCCGCGTTGGACGTTAAGGAGCCGGTCTCCTTGCTCGGACTGCGCGAGACGCAGTGGCTCGACGCAAAGGGCGGCCCGTACCACCTGGCGGACCCCAAGGGACCCAGCAGCCCTCTGTCTCGGGCTCAGCCCAGTCCGCAGCGTTCGAGTGCAGCACGAACCTGATTGAGCCCCTCCACTCTCCAGTGCTCCCGATCGGGCATTTGGTCGTCTCGGCGCCAGCGCCACGCCGAGAACATGGCCCAGTTCAGGGCGCGGCACCGGTGAAGTAGGCCATGGTCGGCCCCCGCATAGTGTTCTGCCACCTCGTCGGGGGCATGGGCCAAGTCGAACTCGATCGGCCCACGGCAGCACGTGGCGAGGTCTACGAAAAGCGGCCCCCGCCTCGTGTTGAGGAGGTTGCCCGGATGCGGCTCGCCGTGCAACAGCTGGTCGCTGCCTCTCTCGGCGCTGATCGCGGCGCTCAGTCCACTGAGTGTATTGCCTAGAAGTTCCCGGTCAGAATCGGGCAGTTCGGGGGACTGCTCCCGGTCGTTCACCTCTCTCAGTGCCCCGGCGACTCGATCCGTGAAATGCGGTGCATCGAGATCGATCTGGCGCAGGGCTGCATGGTGCTGTAGCAGCACGTCTGCGTAATCGGCCGGCGCGATCATTGATTCCGCAGGCTCGTAGTAGGTCCAGAGCGAGATGGCGAAGGCGTCACGCACATAGACTCGGGGGTCGACCCGAGGCTCAAGCTCGGCCACCGGAGCGTCAACATCGACGAGACGGCGGGCAACCTCTACTTCGAACTCGGAATCAGTCAGATGCCCCAGAGGCGCGACCCGAGCCAGAACATCGCAAGGGACCAGGCGCAGCGCGACGCGATCCGAGTTGTGGATGACGACCACATCGTTGATCTGAAGGCCCAGCTCCGAAGCGGTCGCCAGTCCTGCCTCAACTGCGCGGCGCAGTTCCAATGGCTCCATACCGTCCTCCCCCATCGTCGAGTACGCACGCACGTTTAGGCAGATCAGCGATGCCCCGATGTCTTCGCGCACATCATTCGGCGCCAGACCCTAGCGGCATTGCCTTGTCGTACTCGCTGGGGTCCACGGCCATGGGCCAAACCGATCAGCGCCCACAGATCGAGTCAAGGCCGGCGCCGAGCCATCAGCTTGGGAAGCTGACGCATTTCGGGCGTAGTTGGGGCGTTGTCCTGGGCGAACCGTGGGTCTGCCGCCCCGTTGGGCTGGGTCGGACTCCCCAGAGTTCCCCGCCCTATCTGGTGCGCTTGCGGTGCACGGGCGTGGTGCCGCGAACACCCTGGCCACGACCCACCCGGCGGATGAGCTCAATGCGGGGTGGCGGCAGAACCAGCTCGCCCCTGTCAGGGGCAGTCCAGGGTTGTCATCAGGGTGATCACTGATGGGCAACGCCGTCTGTGCTGGGCACAGTTGACGTAGTCACCCGAGTCCCATCAGCACGGCCGGAGGAACCTCGATGCGCATACGCCTCGCCGCCACCACCCTTTTCCTGACCTCTGCTCTCACTGCCGGTGCGGCTCTGCCTGCAGCCGCCGCCCCTGCCGCTTCCAGCGCCCCGACATCCGCGAACCCCACCGTCCAGGAGATCCTCGACCACCTGCCCGACGACGTCGTCGCAGGCGCGCTGGTCAGGCGGGACGGCGTGGGCGCCAGTGCCGGCCCGGTCACCGCTGACGCATACGTCAGGATCGGCAGCGTCACCAAAGCCTTCACTAACACGGTGGTGCTCCAACTCATCGCCGAGCACCGGATCGACCTCGACGCACCGGCACGGCGGTACGTCCCCCAGGTGCTGCCCGAGGCGTACGACGGTGTCACCGTGCACCAGCTCCTCGACCACACGAGCGGCCTGCCCAAGCCCGCCCCGACACCCGGGCCGGCCGACGGACCCGGATGGCAGTTCAAATCTGTGACGCCCGAAGACTTCCTGCGCGAGTCGTTCGCCGCAGCCACCGGCACGCCCCCCAAACCGGGTTCTGTGCAGCAGTACAACGGGCTCAACTCCTTCGTCCTCGGTCTGATCGTGGAGAAGGTCACCGGCCACTCCTTCACCACCGAACTGGAGCACAGGATCATCCGGTCGCTGCACCTGCGCCACACCAGCCTGCCCGCCGCCGACGACCCCACGATCCCCTCGCCCCACGCGGAGGTGTACGTCGACGGGCAGGACGTGACCGAGCAGAGCCCGTACCCGTGGGCCGAGGGGGGCATGATCTCCACCGCCGCCGACCTCGACCGCTTCACGACCGCGCTGTTCCGGGGCCGCCTGCTCCCACCCGCCCAGCAGAAACTGGTATTCGAGGTGCCGGTCGCGAAGAACGGCACCGACAACACGAACTGCTCCGGCACGACGGCCTGTTACAGCATCGGCGGACTCATGCGCTATCAGCTCCCGGACGGCGAGCAGGCTTGGGGCAAAACCGGTTCCCGCCCCGGCTGGGACAACGGCTTCTTCGCCACCCGCGACCTTCGACACCGCCTGGTGTACTCCCTGAACCCGACAGGGGCCGGCAATGACCTCCCGTATATCAAGGCCCTCGTCAACGCCGCGCTCACCCACTGACAGCCGGACCGTCCACCCGGTCGGTCCATTACGAGCGACGGCATCGAGGGCCAAGCAACTCCGCGAAGCTTTCTAGTGTCCTGCGCCGCAAGTTCGTAGGTAGTTCGCACTGAGCCTCAGGCGATCAACCCGCCTGGTTGTCGACCGGAACCCAAACGCCGGGACGAGACAGATCTACCAACGGATTACTGGCGCAGAACACTAGTACTGCAACGGTGTTTGCCGTGACTGGTGGCCAGCTTGGTCGTTGGTCTGGGTATGGGTGGGGACCTTGCTGATGTCAGGTTGTGGGCGAGTGAACTCGAGGCGGTGCATGAGCGGTTCGTGCACCGGTTCAGCCGGGAAGAGCCGCGTCAGTCGGCGCTGGCCTACATGCGGGGGTTGGTTGCTCCGCTGGAGCGGAAGAACGGCTGGACGCTGGCGGAGGAGGCCGGGCATGCCGGTCCCGATCGTATCCACCGGCTGCTCAACCGGATCGAGTGGGACGCCGACGAGGTTCTGGACGACGTGCGTGGCTACGTCGTCGAGAACCTCGGTGACCGTGATGCCGTCCTGATCGTCGATGACACCGGCTTCCTGAAAAAGGGTGTCCGTTCGGCCGGGGTCCAGCGGCAGTACTCCGGCACCGCGGGACGCACGGAGAACTCCCAGATCGGGGTCTTTCTCGCCTATGCAACTGGCCGCGGACGCACGCTGATCGACCGACGGCTGTATCTGCCCACGTCCTGGACGGATGACCGCGAGCGATGCCGACGGGCAGGCATCGACGACAGTGTCGCCTTCGAGACGAAGGTGGCGATGGCCAAATCGATGGTCCGCCGGGCCATCGCCGAGAAGATCCCGTTCGGCTGGGTGACAGCGGACGCCGCCTACGGCTTCAGCAAGGGCTGGCGGTTCGAGCTGGAGCAGGCGGACGTCTTCCACGTCATGGCCACCACCCGGCACGACACCGTCGTCACCCGCTGGTCCATCGACCACCCCGTCCACGACCTGTTCCCCGGTCTGCCCCGGCAAAAGTGGAAACGCCGTTCCTGCGGCGAGGGAGCCCACGGCCGGCGGATCTATGACTGGGCACGCGTCGAGGTCCGGCCCTGGCACCGCGAAGACCGCCGACACTGGGTTCTCGCCCGCCGCAGCGTGAGCAGGCCCGAGGAGATCTCTACTACATCGCCTACTGTCCCGCCAGCACCACGCTGGACGAGCTGATCCACATCGCGGGCAGTCGATGGGCGGTGGAGGAGTGCTTTCAGACGGCGAAGCAGGAGTGCGGCCTGGACGACTACCAGGTCCGCCGTTATCCCGGCTGGCACCGCCACATGACCCTGGCCATGGCCGCCCACGCCTGCCTGACCGTCCTGCGGGCCCGCCAGCTGGACACGGAGAAAGCAGAAACGGATCCTCCCAGCTCATCCACCTCAGCCTCGCCGAGATCCGACGACTGATCACCCGCCTCACCAACCGCCGCCCCACCCCGGTCGACCACATCCTGCACTGGTCGACATGGCGCCGCCGACGCCAACACCAGGCCCGCATCAGCCACTACAAACGACGCGGACACAGCCCCTGAAAGCTGCCCAGCACTCAGAACAAACACCGTTGCAGTACTAGGCGCTGTTTCTCGGATCATGTGCGGAGCCAGATGATGAGTGCGGCGAGGGTGACGGTGCCGAGGTAGGTGTAGGCCCGTTTTTCGTAGCGTGTGGCGACGGCGCGGAAGCCTTTCAGGCGGTTGATGGCACGTTCGACGGTGTTGCGTTTCTTGTAGTGTTCGCGGTCGAACCCGGTGGGCCGACCGCCGCGGGAACCGCGGTCATGGCGGTGTCTGCGCTGATCGAGCCGTTCGGGGATGGTGTGCGATATCCCGCGTCGTCGCAGGTAGCGGCGATTTTCGCGGGACGTGTAGGCCTTGTCGGCCAGGACGTGGTCGGGTCGGGTGCGAGGCCGGCCGACGCCGATGCGGGGCACCGACACCTGCTCCAGCACGGGCCGGAGTTGGGGGCCGTCTCCGTAGTGTCCGGGTGTCAGGAGGAGGGCGAGTGGCCGGCATCGTCCGTCGGCTGCGAGGTGGATCTTGGTGGTGAAGCCGCCGCGGGAGCGTCCCGGACACTCGCCGATCTGACCACCTCCTCCAGCCGGACGGTCAGTTTCCCAAGCACCGGATCGACCTGGTTCGTCCGCGGGCGGACCCCCTTTTGAG
>NZ_JBSGDB010000383.1:0-8505 GCF_053602155.1 Streptomyces sp. NPDC004561 | reverse complement strand
ATCGGCTTCACCTGCTCCGGCTCCAGCGACTCCTGCTGCGCGGCGCAGCGGAGGCCGGCGCCCGCGTCCGTACCGCCGCCCGGCACGCCGTCGAGGCCGGCGTCGGCGAACTCAAGCCCGACGGCCGCCCGCGCGCCGTCCTCATCGCCGGCCCCGGCGCCGCCGCCACCCACACCGCCGACCTCCTCGGCACGATGGCGGGCCCCGGCAGCCCGGTGGTCCGCCTGGCCCCCACCGGCGTCGCCCCGGCCGCGGGAGCCCTGCGCTGGGAGCTTCCCGGCTGGGCCAGCTCCGTGGACCTGCTTCTGATCGCCACCCCGGACGGGACCGAGCCCAGCCTCTCCCTCCTCGCCGACCAGGCCTACCGCCGCGGCGTCTCGGTCGTGGCCGTGGCCCCCGACCGCACCCCGCTGGCCGAGGCGGTCACCGGCGCGCACGGACTGCTCGTACCGATGGCGACGGCCCCCTACGACCAGGAGGAACCGCTCGCCGCGTCCTCCCCGGGCGTCTTCTGGGCCCTGCTGACCCCGCTGCTGGCCCTCCTGGACCGCGTCGGCCTGGTCAACGCGCCGCCGGAGGCCCTGGAGAAGATCGCCGACCGCCTGGACCAGGTCGCCGAGGGCTGCGGCCCCGCCATCGCGACCTACAGCAACCCGGCCAAGACCCTCGCCGCCGAACTCGCCGACGCCCTCCCCGTGGTGTGGACGGAAGGCACCTCGGCGGGCCCGGCGGGCCGCCGGTTCGCCGCCGCCCTCGCCGAACTCGCCGGCCGCCCCGCCGTCGTCGCCGAGCTGCCCGAGGCACTCGCCGCGCACAGCGCCCTGCTGGCCGGCCCACTCGCGGCCAGCGCCGACCCGGAGGACTTCTTCCGCGACCGCGTGGAGGAGGCGCCCGCGCTGCACGCGCGCGTAGTGCTGCTGCGCGACCGCCCTCCCGGCGGCCTCACCGCCGCCCCCGGCGCCCGCGACCTGGCCCTCAGCCACGACACGCCGCTGAGCGAACTCGAACCGGAGGAGGGCGGCGAACTGGAGACCCTCGCGGAACTGATCGCCGTCACGGATTTCGCCGCCGTTTACCTGGCGCTCGCTTCCAGGGCCTGACCTGGCTACGGGCCGGAACAGCCGGGCCCACCTTCGGCACGGCGCCCCGGCCACGGCGCGCCGGCCGAGCAGCGTACCTACGGAGACAGAGAAGACATGGACCGCCTCGACAACACCATCCGCCCCTACGCCTGGGGTTCCCCCACCGCCATCCCGCACCTGCGCGGCGTCGAGCCGACCGGGGAACCCCAGGCGGAGATGTGGATGGGCGCTCACCCCGGCGCCCCGTCGCGCACCGCGCGCGGGACGCTCGTCGACGTCATCGACGCCGATCCGAAGCGTGAGCTGGGCAGCGAGGCGGTCGCGAAGTTCGGTCCGCGGCTGCCGTTCCTGCTGAAGATCCTGGCCGCCGGCGCGCCCCTGTCCCTCCAGGTGCACCCCGACTTGGCGCAGGCCAAGGAGGGTTACGCCGACGAGGAGCGGCGCGGCATCCCCGTGGACGCCCCGTACCGCAACTACAAGGACGCCAACCACAAGCCCGAACTGATCTGCGCACTCACCGAGTTCGACGGCCTGTGCGGCTTCCGCGACCCGGACCGGGCCGCCGACCTGCTCGCCGGGCTCGGCATCGACTCTCTCAAGCCGTACGTCGACCTGCTGCACGCCCGCCCCGAGGACGCGGCCCTGCGCGAGGTCCTCACCGCGATCCTCAGCGCCGACCCCGAGGAGATGGCCCGCACGGTCGCCGAGGTCACCGTCGCCTGCACCCGCCTCGGCGGCGACCACGCCCCCTACGCCGAACTGGCCCACCACTACCCGGGCGACCCCGGCGTCATCGCGGCCATGCTCCTCAACCACGTCCGGCTGCAGCCCGGCGAGGCCCTGTTCCTCGGCGCCGGCATCCCGCACGCCTACATCAGCGGTCTCGGCGTCGAGATCATGGCCAACTCCGACAACGTCCTGCGCTGCGGCCTGACCCCCAAGCACGTCGACGTCCCCGAACTCCTGCGCGTGGTCCGCTTCGAGGCGGGCGACCCGGGCGTGCTGCGCCCCGAGGCGTCCCCGGACGGCGAGGAGGTCTACGAGACGCCGATCGACGAGTTCCGCCTCTCCCGGTACGTCCTGTCCGAGGGCGGCGCCGCCCACGACGTCACCCGCGACACCCCGCAGATCCTGCTCTGCACGGCCGGCTCCGTCCGGGCGGGCGAGCACGAGCTGAGCCCCGGTCAGTCCGTCTTCGTCCCGGCGGACGAGAAGGCCGAGATCTCGGGCACGGGCACCATCTTCCGTGCCACTGTGATCGTATGACCGGAGCTGTGGATACCTGACGCGCCGGCGCCCGGCCGGGCTGCAAGAATGGCCCACCGGCAAAGGCCGGGCAAAGCCGGGCCACGCCCGGACGGCGTGGACGGACGAGCGCGACAGAGGCGAAGGGACAACGCGGACACATGAGCGCGTCAGGCGGTACCAGGGCGATCGTGGCGGCACTCGGCGCCAACCTCGCGATCGCGGCATCGAAGTTCGTGGCGTTCGCGTTCAGCGGCTCCTCCTCGATGCTCGCCGAAGGTGTCCACTCGCTCGCCGACTCCGGCAACCAGTTCCTGCTGCTCATCGGTGGCAAGAGGGCCCAGCGCGAAGCCACCCCGCAGCACCCCTTCGGCTACGGCCGCGAGCGCTTCATCTACGCCTTCCTCGTCTCCATCGTCCTCTTCTCCATCGGCGGCATGTTCGCCATCTACGAGGGCTACGAGAAGATCAGCCACCCCCACAAGCTGGAGAACTGGTACTGGCCGGTGGGCGTCCTCGTCTTCGCGGTGATCGCCGAGGGCTTCTCCTTCCGCACGGCCATCAAGGAGTCCAGCGAGCTGCGCGGCAGCCTGTCCTGGGCCCAGTTCATCCGCCGCGCCAAGGCGCCCGAGCTGCCCGTCGTCCTGCTGGAGGACTTCGGCGCGCTCATCGGTCTGGTCCTGGCCCTCGGCGGCGTCGGCCTCTCCGTACTCACCGGCGACGGCGTCTGGGATGGCATCGGCACCGTCTGCATCGGTGTCCTTCTTGTCATGATCGCCCTGGTCCTCGCCGCCGAGACCAAGTCGCTGCTGCTCGGCGAGTCCGCGGGCACCGAGGACGTCCGGAAGATCGAGACCGCGATCGTCGACGGCGACACGGTCACCGCCGTCATCCACATGCGCACGCTGCACCTCGGCCCCGAGGAACTGCTGATCGCCGCCAAGATCGCCGTCCAGCACGACGACACGGCGGCCGAGGTGGCCAACGCCATCAACGCGGCCGAGGCCCGGATCCGCGCCGCCGTCCCCATCGCCCGCGTCATCTACCTGGAACCGGACATCTACAGCGAGGCCGAGGCCGCCAAGGGCCCGGACCCGGAGGCGACCCCCGGCGGCCCCAACCCGCACGCCGTCGGCCACTGACCCACCCCGCGCCGCGCCCACGGAGCCCGGCGTTCCCCTCCGAACGGACCGAAGCGTGCTGAGGCGGACTGGGACGAGAGGGTCCTCCGGTGTAGCTTGGGACGGAGCCAGACGTCGCTGCTGATGGCGGTCGGGCGGTCCGGCAAGGACCGACCGAGGGAGAGAGGGCCTCCGACGGACTGCGCTGCGCGCACGTGGGCATGCCAGTGTCCTCTTCTCGGGCACCCGTGTGTCCGCCGCCGCGCAGACCAGCCGTACCCACCCTCGACCCGATACCGAGGAGCAGCTCTCAATGACGACTGTCGACAGCCGACAGGACTTCAAGGTCGCCGACCTCTCGCTGGCCGAGTTCGGCCGCAAGGAGATCACCCTCGCCGAGCACGAGATGCCCGGCCTGATGTCGATCCGCAAGGAGTACGCCGAGGCCCAGCCCCTCGCCGGCGCCCGCATCACCGGCTCCCTGCACATGACCGTGCAGACCGCCGTGCTCATCGAGACCCTGGCCGCCCTCGGCGCCCAGGTCCGCTGGGCCTCCTGCAACATCTTCTCCACCCAGGACCACGCGGCCGCCGCCATCGCAGTCGGCCCGAACGGCACGCCAGACAACCCGCAGGGCATCCCGGTCTTCGCCTGGAAGGGCGAGACCCTGGAGGAGTACTGGTGGTGCACCGAGCAGGCGCTCACCTGGCCCGACAGCGCCACCGGCGGCCCGAACATGATCCTGGACGACGGTGGCGACGCCACCCTCCTCGTCCACAAGGGCGTCGAGTACGAGAAGGCCGGTGAGGTCCCCGCCCTGGAGACCGCCGAGTCCGACGAACACCGCGTCATCCTCCAGCTGCTGCACCGCACCATCACGGACGGCTCGCAGAAGTGGACCCAGCTGGCCTCCGAGATCCGCGGTGTCACCGAGGAGACCACCACCGGCGTCCACCGCCTGTACGAGATGCAGCGCGACGGCGTCCTCCTCTTCCCGGCGATCAACGTCAACGACGCCGTCACCAAGTCGAAGTTCGACAACAAGTACGGCTGCCGCCACTCCCTGGTCGACGGCATCAACCGCGCCACCGACGTCCTCATCGGCGGCAAGACCGCCGTCGTCTGCGGCTACGGCGACGTCGGCAAGGGCTGCGCCGAGTCCCTGCGGGGCCAGGGCGCCCGCGTGATCGTCACCGAGATCGACCCGATCTGCGCCCTGCAGGCGGCGATGGACGGCTACCAGGTCACAACCCTGGACGAGGTCGTCGACAAGGCCGACATCTTCGTCACCACGACCGGCAACAAGGACATCATCATGGCCTCGGACATGGCCAAGATGAAGCACCAGGCGATCGTCGGCAACATCGGCCACTTCGACAACGAGATCGACATGGCCGGCCTCGCCAAGGTCCCCGGCATCGTCAAGGACGAGGTCAAGCCGCAGGTCCACACCTGGACCTTCCCGGACGGCAAGAAGATCATCGTGCTGTCCGAGGGCCGCCTGCTGAACCTGGGCAACGCCACCGGCCACCCGTCGTTCGTGATGTCCAACTCCTTCGCGGACCAGACCCTGGCCCAGATCGAGCTGTTCACCAAGCCCGACGAGTACCCGACCGGCGTCTACGTGCTGCCCAAGCACCTCGACGAGAAGGTCGCCCGTCTCCACCTCGACTCGCTCGGCGTGAAGCTCACCAAGCTGCGCCCGGAGCAGGCCGCGTACATCGGCGTGGAGGTCGACGGCCCGTTCAAGTCGGACCACTACCGCTACTGAGCCGCTTCCCGCGTCTCACGCAGGTCCTCCGAGGCAGGCCCCCGCACCCCCGTGCCGGGGGCCTGCCCCTTTGGCCGGTCCGGCCCTCACGAACCCCGGACCGGCGCGCGGAGGCGACCCGAGCCCGTCACGACCCAGGACCCCCATGCCCCGCGGCCGCTATTCGCTCCACGATCCGCACGATCACACCCCCCTCGGAGAAGAACACTTCCAGTGCGCCCCCGGCCCGTCCGGCTGGCGCTACGTCTCCGAGCTGACGACCCCCGCCGGAGACCACCGCGGTTCGGTCGACCTCGCCCTCGACGAGCTCGGCCGCCCCATCCGCCTCGAACTCCACGCGGGCGGCTGGCAGGTGCGCGGTGCCGCCCTCGAAGGCGTCACCTGGGTCCGCACGGACCCCACCGGCACCGATGCCACCGAAGGCAATGTGCGCGCCCACGCCTTCACCGGCACGTCCCCCGCGTTCCTCGTCGCCACCACTCGTCTGCTGCGCCTCACCCCTTCCTCCGCCGCGACCCGCGTACGCCTCGTGGCCTTCACGGACCCGGTCCTCGCCCCCCGCACCGTGGACCAGTCCTGGGCCCTGGTGAACAGCGAAGCACACGCCACTGACAGCGGCCCTCTGACCGTGGACGAATACCAGGTCACAGCCCTGGACACCGGCGAACGGCACACCGTCCACATCGCCGGCGACGTCGTGCTGGCCGCGCCCGGGATCGAGCTGGAGGACCTTCAGTCACCGCCCTCGGCGTTCGGCTGAGAACACCGCGGGCCGGAGCGGGAACAGGGACGCAGGAGCCGCCGACCGAGGCGCCGGCGACGGAGACGCGGCCGGCCTACGCCGGCGGCGCGAACCCGGTGGCCGGACGGTCGGCCGCCGGGGGCTCGTCCCGCGGCAAGGCGGCCGACGGAGCGACAGGAGCCTGCGGCGGGGCGACCGCCTGGTGCTGAGTCCAGCTCCCATGATCGGCAGGCCGAGGAGAAGTGGACTGCGGCCGCTCCGGCACCGGAGGCGCGGACGCGGCCGGTGCACCGGGCTCCGCCCCGGAAGGCGCGACACCGCCCGCGCCGAACGCCTGCCGGGCCTCACGCGACTGCCGCTCGTGCACCACGGCCGCGAGGAAAGCGGCCGGAGGGAGATCCTGCGGCAGCGGCGCGCCCGTCCGCGCGGCGAGGTCGGCCGCGAACCGTTGTGCCATACCCCAGGAGACCTGCGGATCCAGCTGCGGCATCCGCGTCAGGTACTGGCGCACGGCGAGCCACAGCCCGTCCGGAACGGCCGACAGGTCCAGCCCGGCGAACCGCCCCGCCAGCCCCGGAGGCGGAGGCGGAACGAGCCCGGCCGGGCCCACCGGTATCCGCTCGCGCACCACCAGGGTCCCCGAGAACACATCCCCGAGCCGTCGCCCCCGCGCCGACACCAGCGAGGCGATGCAGGCCACGACCCCGAACGTCATCAGAATCTCGACCACACCGATCGCACCCCGTACCAGCGCGTGCCGGAACCGGATCGGCCCGCCGTCGTCCCGCACGACCCGGAGCCCGAGCGCCAGCTTCCCCAGCGACCGGCCATGGCTGAGGGTCTCCACCGCGATCGGCCCACCCACCAGCACCAGCAGGAGCGACGCCACCGACAGCGCCATCTGGGCGGCGTCGTCCAGGGAGGCCGTCGACACCACCAGCGCCACGCTCACGCCGATGTACACGACCATGGCCACCGCCAGGTCGAGCAGCACGGCCAATGCCCTGCTCGGCAGCTTCGCGGGCAGCAGTTCGAGCGCCACCGCCTCGCCCGTCACCAGCTCGCTCACGCCCGCCCGTCCTTCCCCTGGTCCGCCCCTTGAACAGCAAGTCTGCCAAGCTGTGGGCGCGTCGCGCGCCAGTACGACAAGCTGACAGCAATCACGAGCATCCAACACGAGCAGTCGGCGACCATGCCGAGGAGCAGGCAGACCCGATGGACCTGGACGTCTTCGTCTCCGCACACCGAGCCGAATGGGACCGCCTCGACGCCCTGCTCGGCCGGCGCCGCCTCAGCGGCGCCGAAGTCGACGAACTCGTCACCCTCTACCAGCGCACCGCCACGCACCTCTCCCTCGTCCAGTCCAGCGCCCCCGACCCGCAACTGACAGGACGGCTCAGCCAACTCGTGGCACGCGCGCGCAGCGCCGTCACCGGGGCGCGCCGCGCCTCATGGCGCGACGTCACGCACTTCCTGGGCCACGGCTTCCCGGCCGTCGTCTACCGAACGCGCCACTGGTGGGTCCCCACGGCACTCGTGTCCACCGCCGTCGCGATCCTCCTGGGCTGGTGGATCGGCGCCCACCCGGAGGTGCAGTCGACCATCGCGGCCCCCGGCCAGCTGCGCGAGCTGACCCGGCCCGGTGGTGAGTACGAGACCTACTACTCCAGCCACCCGGCGGCCTCGTTCGCCGCCCAGGTGTGGACGAACAATGCCCGGGCCGCCGCGATGTGCCTGGTCCTGGGCGTCTTCCTGGGCCTGCCCGTTCTCCTGATCCTTCTCGAGAACATGCTCAACCTCGGTGTCGGCCTCGGCCTGATGTCCTCCGCCGGCCGCCTCGACACCTTCCTGGGCCTGATCCTGCCGCACGGTCTGCTCGAACTGACCGCGGTCTTCGTCGCCGCCGGCACCGGCCTGCGCCTGGGCTGGACCGTCATAGACCCCGGCCCCCGCACCAGGCGCGCCGCGCTCGCGGAGGAGGGCCGCGCCGCGGTCGGCATGGCGATCGGCCTCGCCCTTGTCCTGTTCGTCTCCGGCGCCATCGAAGGCTTTGTCACCCCGTCCGGCCTGCCCACATGGGCCCGTATCGGTATCGGGGTCGCGGCCGAGCTGGCATTCCTGGCGTACGTCTATGTCCTGGGCGGCCGCGCGGCGCGCGCGGGCGAGACGGGCGATCTTGAAGAGGCGGACCGTAGCTCCGCCGTGCCCACCGCCGCGTGATGTGCGTACGACCCCTGTGAGCTGCTAGTCTCCTCTTCGCCCCGCAAGAGCCGTTGACACGGAAGGCGTGGGGAGGTAGATTCAAACAGTTGCCTAGAACTGGACAAGTCCGGTGGCGACCGTTAAGCTCTACGAGCTTCCAAGAAGTCGCTATCGACATTTCAAAGAAGCATCCTCCCGATTACTCAGAAATGAGCGGCCGGTCAGACCGGCCAAGAACTTCTGATAAAGTCGGAACCGCCGGAAAGGGAAACGCGAGAGCGGGAACCTGGAAAGCACCGAGGAAATCGGATCGAGAAAAGATCTGATAGAGTCGGAAACACC
>NZ_JBSGDB010000382.1:0-8536 GCF_053602155.1 Streptomyces sp. NPDC004561 | reverse complement strand
CCGCGCCTGGTGGCGTGCGCTGCTGTGGCACCGGCCGCGCCCGGCCGACGAGCAACGGCTCGCCGAGGCACGGCGGTTGCGCTCGGCGCCGGGCCAGCAGGTCGCACAGCCCGGGCCGTACTGGGCGATCGACGCGGGCCCGCTGCGCATCGTCGGCATCGACACCGGGCTGCTGGGCACGATCGACGCCGAACAGGGCGCCTGGCTGCGCGAGGTGTCCCGGGGGCCGAAGCCCAAGATCCTGGTCACCGGGTCACCGCTGTACGTCGACGGCGAGCACCACCCGTGCCCCATCGAGGGCGGCGGCACGGTCGACGACATCGTCCGGGACCCGGAGCACCACTACGTGGCCGCGATCGGCGGTGACATACACAACTACCAGCGGTACCCGGTCGACGTGGCCGGCCGCACCATCCAGTACGTCGTCTCGGGCGGCGGCGGGGCGTTCATGCACGCCACGCACACCATCCCCCGGGTGTCGGTCGGGGGCGTCACCGAGCGCGACTTCCGCTGCTATCCGCTGCGCGGCGACTCACTGGCCTTCTACAGCCGCCTGTACGGCCGCCGGCTGCGGCTGCGCCGCCTCTTCACCCTGAGCGAGGCCGAGGCGACGGCCGTGATCGCCCAGTATCTCGGCGTCGAGCCCGGCCGCGCCCTGGGTCCGGACACCCGGGTCACCCGGCGCACCCGGCTGGTCGCGAGCCTCCTCGGCGCCGGCGGCCGCCCGGACCGCACCTCCCGGGTCCGGCTGCCCGTGCGGAAGATCTACACCCAGCTGTTCTCGCCGTCCTCCGCCACCTACAGCCCGCCCTTCTTCAAGTCCTTCCTGCGCCTGGACGTCACCGGAGACGCGGTACGACTGCGCTGCTTCGCGGCGACCGGCAACCGCGCCCAGGAGATCGACCCGCCGGTCGAGGACGAGGTCACGATCCCCCTGAGGTGAGCCCGCCGAACCGATCACACGGTTGTCACATTCGGCTGCCAGAATGGCCGGGTCGACGTACGACCGCTGGAGGAGCCGGTGTCGTCCACCCCTCGCCCCCTGCGCAAGCTGGGCTTCCTCACGATCGGGCTGTTCGACGCGGCGGACCCGGCCCGGGGCCACGAGTCGACGCTCGAGATCATCGAGCTGGGCGAGCGGCTCGGCTTCGACAGCGCCTGGGTCCGCCACCGGCACCTCCAGTACGGCATCTCCTCCCCCGTGGCCGTCCTCGCCGCCGCCTCGCAGCGCACCCGCCGCATCGAGCTGGGCACCGCGGTGACACCGCTGGGCTGGGAGAACCCGCTGCGGCTGGCCGAGGACCTGGCGACCGTCGACCTCCTGTCCGGCGGCCGGCTGAACCCCGGCGTCAGCGCCGGCCCGCCGACGCACTTCGAGCAGGTCAAACAGGCCCTGTACCCGGACACCGCCGACGCGGAGCAGTTTGGTCACGAGCGGGTGCGGCGGCTGCTGGACCTGGTACGCGGCGAGCCCGCCACCGGCTTCAGCGGGACGGAGGGCTTCGAGACCTACTCGGACGTGGTCCAGCCCCACTCACCGGGGCTCGGGCGGCGGCTCTGGTACGGCGGCGGCGGCCTCGGCTCGGCCCGCTGGGCGGCCGAGCACGGTATGAACTTCCTGACCAGCAGTGTCGTCAAGGCGGAGGGCCCGGGGACGCCCCCGGACTTCGCGGAGATCCAGCTGTCCCACATCCGCCGGTTCCGGGCCCACCACCCCGACGGCGAGTCGGCCCGCGTCTCCCAGGGCCTGGTGGTGATCCCCGCCGACTCCGCGACACCGGAGCAGCGCGCCAGGTACGCGGAGTACGCGGCCCGGCGTCTGCCCCGCACGGCCGCCCCGCAGGGCCCGGCGCGGCTGCTGTTCGCACCGGACCTGGTCGGCACCTCCGAGGAGCTGGCCGAACGCCTGCACGCGCACGCCGCGTTCCGCGAGATCGACGAGGTGGCCTTCGCCCTGCCGTTCACCTTCGGGCACGAGGACTACGTACAGATCCTGACCGACATGGCGACGAGCCTGGGGCCGGCGCTCGGGTGGCGGCCGGCCGGCTGACTCACCAGCGGCCCACCGACGTGCCGGTGACCGGTTCGGACGGCCTGCCGTCCACCCCGACCGGCACGTCGCCCTGAAGCATCACCCGGTGCATGATCCGGGGCGAGCCGGCCTGGACGTGGTCGCCGGGGGCCAGGTGGATGGTGGCCCGGTTGTCCCAGAAGGCGACGCTGCCGGGCTCCCAGCGGAAGCGGACCGTGTACTCGGGGCGGACCGCCTGCTCCAGCAGCATCTCCAGCAGGGCCGCGCTCTCCGGGCGGGAGACGCCGACGAGCTGCTCCAGGTAGTAGCCGTTGACGAACAGCACCCGCTCCCCCGTCTCCGGATGCACCCGTACCAGCGGGTGCACGGAGGCCACCTGGTGGTCCAGCAGGTGGCGGAGGTAGGCGTCGTCGCCCGGCCGCGGCTGGTAGCCGACGCCGAGCCGGTGCTCGGCGCGCAGCCCGTCCGCGAAGGCGCGGACGGGGGCCGACAGCCCGGCGTAGGCGGCGGCCAGGTTGGCCCAGGTCGTGTCGCCGCCGTAGGGCGGGACGGTCTCGGCGCGCAGGACGGTCGCCATCGGCGGGTCGATCCGGGCGCCGTGGTCGCAGTGCCAGCCGCGCAGCAGGGTGTGCCGGCGGCGCTGCAGCCACTCCTCGTGGCCCATACCGAACCGGCCGCCCAGGTCCAGCCGGTCCGCCGTGGTCTCCACCTCGGGGAAGCCGGCCGGTGAGGCACTGCCCCGCCGGCCGAGGACGACCGGTTCCCCGAAGCGGCGGGCGAAGGCGATGTGCCCGGCGTGGTCCAGCCGCTGGTCCCGGAAGAACACCACCTTCCAGCGCAGCACGGACCGCCGGATGAGGGCCACCACGGCGTCGTCGAGCGGTCCGGCGAGATCGGCACCGGTGATCTCGGCCCCGATGTGCCCGGCGACGGGCCTCACCTCCACGCCCGCGACCCGCTCCGGCCGATCAGCGGCGGCCCTGTCCGTCGTCATACGCGCTCCGATGCTCGTCCGTACCGGCTCCGCGAAGATCGTGGCACCCGGCGCCCCGGACGGCGAACGTCGGACGCCCGTGTTCGGAAAACGCCGTCGACGCACTGTCCCGCCCCTCCGCTGCCACGTGAGCGGTTGATCACCACCGACCGTATCCGTGAGGCTGGGGGGACGACACTGTCGAGGGAAGGTCCCATCGTGAACGGCATTCCGGCGCACACGCTCAACGACGGTACGGCGATCCCCGCCGTGGGTCTCGGCACCTGGCCGCTGGACGACTCGGCGGCCGAGCGGGCCGTGCGCGGTGCGCTCGGCCTCGGCTACCGGCTGGTGGACACCGCGACGAACTACCGCAACGAGACCGGCGTCGGCCGGGGCATCGCGGACAGCGGGGTGCCCCGCGAGGAAGTGGTGGTGACGACCAAGCTCCCGGGCCGCCACCACGGCTACGAGGAGGCCCTGGCCTCCTTCGAGGAGTCCCGGCGGCGCCTCGGCCTGGAGTACGTGGACCTCTATCTGATCCACTGGCCCAATCCCCGGGTCGGCAAGTACGTCGACACGTGGAAGGCGATGGTCAAGCTGCGCGAGGACGGTCTGGTCCGCTCGATCGGCGTCTCCAACTTCACTCCCGAGCACGTCGTCCGGCTGGAGAAGGAGACGGGCGTGCTGCCGTCGGTGAACCAGATCGAGCTGCACCCGATGTTCCCGCAGGAGGAGCTGCGCGCCTTCCACGCGGACAAGGGCATCGTCACCGAGAGCTGGAGCCCGCTGGGCCGGGGCAGCCATCTGCTGGACGACCCCGAGGTGGCCCGGATCGCCGAGGCGCACGGCGTGACGCCCGGGCAGGTGCTGCTGCGCTGGCACGTCCAGCTCGGCGCGCTGCCCATTCCGAAGTCGGCCGATCGCGAGCGGCAGCGCGCCAACCTGGACGTCTTCGGCTTCGAGCTGGACTCGGACCAGATGGCGGCCATGGGCCGCCACGCCCCGCGCAGGCTCGGCGGGGACCCGGAGACGCACGAGGAGTTCTGAGGCACCGCGCCCGGGGAGGCGCGCGATCCGGGGTACCCGGGGCCGGTGAGGCGGACGTACGGAAGGAGCCGCACGTGGCAGCGGAGGACCGGCTGCGGACGTACCGCGGCAGGCGCGACTTCGAACGGACCCGCGAGCCCTCGGGCGAGGACACGGCCGACGGGGACGACCGGCCGCGGTTCGTGGTGCAGATCCACGACGCGAGCCGGATGCACTTCGACTTCCGGCTCCAGGTGGACGACGTCCTGAAGTCCTGGTCGGTGCCGAAGGGCCCGTCCAGCGACCCCGGGGACAAGCGGCTGGCCGTCCCGACCGAGGACCATCCGCTGGCGTACGAGGACTTCGAGGGCGTGATCCCGAAGGGCGAGTACGGCGGGGGCACGGTGATCGTGTGGGACCGGGGGACCTACGAGCCGCTCAGCCACGACCGCCGGGGGCGGCCGGTGGACTTCGCGGAGTCCCTGGAGCACGGGCACGCCTCGTTCCGGCTGCACGGCACGAAGCTGCACGGCGAGTACGCCCTGACCCGCTTCCGCGGCGGCGCGGACGAGGAGGAGTCCTGGCTGCTGGTGCGCAAGGGCCCGGCCCGAGCGGCGGGGCACGGCACCCCGGACCCCCGGCGGGCCCGCTCGGTGCGCACCGGACGCACGCTGGCCCAGGTCGCGGCCGACGGCGCCGAGGAGTGAGGGGCGGCGCCGGGGCGGCCGGACGCCCCGCCCGCGTCGAGAGGCGCGCCGGCCCGGGACTACCCCGGCAAGCGCCGGGACGGCGCCGCCCCCGACCTCTTCATGACCCGCGTCGCCCTGCGGGAGACCGACGACGTCTACTGACGCGAGCACACTGAACCGGATTCTCGGGTTCCGCCCTCGACAGGCCGATTCTGCGCTTATGTTCGCGCCGACAACCGTCGCCTGTCTGGAGGCTCCCGCATGCGCACAGCACTCCGCACCGCCGTCGTCGGCGTCGTGACCGCCGCCACCGCACTGATGTGCCAGACCGCCGGGGCGACGCCTCCGGGGCCCGGGGTGACGGCCCGCACCATCAGCCAGACCACCGTCGGCGGCACCGACTACACCCTGCGCGAGATAACGGTCCCGCCCGGTCAGAGCACCGGCTGGCACTACCACGACGGCCCGCTGTACGGCTTCGTGAAGCAGGGCACGCTCAGTCACTTCGACTCCTCCTGCGCCTCCGACGGCCTCTACCGGGCGGGTTCGACGATCCAGGAACCGGCCGGTTCCGGCCACGTCCACATAGGCCGCAACCTCGGCGACACCCCGCTCGTCCTCGACGTGCTCTACGTGCTGCCGCACGGCTCCCCGTTCTCCGAGGACGCCCCGAACCCGGGCTGCCCGTTCCAGTGATCAGGCCTCGGGGAGCGGCTGTTGGGCCCAGATCGTCTTGCCGGCGCCCGTCTGCCGGCTGCCCCGGCGCTGGGTGAGCCGGGCGACCAGCAGCAGTCCGCGGCCGCCCTCGTCGTAGGCGTGGGCCCGGCGCAGGTGCGGTGAGGTGGAACTGGCGTCGGAGACCTCGCAGATGAGCGCGCGGTCGCGGATCAAGCAGCCGCGCAAGCCCTTCGCAGGCCGGGTGCCCGCTTCAGCGCCCGTAGGCAGGCGGGCCCTGAATCCGCTCCAAGAGGCACGGGCACCCGGTCTCCCGGGTCAGCCCCGGTGGGTGTGCAGGGCGGCGAGGGCTCGGTCGGCGTGGGTGTTCATGCGGAGTTCGCTGCGGACGATCTCCAGGACGGTGCGGTCCTCGGCGATGACGAAGGTGACGCGCTTGGTGGGGGCGAGGGAGAAGCCCCGCTTGACCCCGAACCGCTCACGGACCGTGCCGTCGGCGTCGGACAGCAGCGGCATGCCGAGGGTGTGCCGGCCGGCGAACTCCTGCTGCTTGTCGACGCTGTCCCCGCTGATGCCGACGGGCCGGGCGCCGACGGCGGCGAACTCGGCGGCGAGGTCGCGGAAGTGACAGGCCTCGGCGGTGCAGCCCGGGGTGAGGGCGGCCGGGTAGAAGAAGAGGACCACGGGTCCGTCGGCCAGCAGCTCGCCGAGCCGCCGGACGGCGCCGGTCTCGTCGGGCAGGGCGAAGTCCTCGACCTTGTCCCCGACCTCGATGTGCTCCGTCACGACTGTCCCTCCCCGCTCCGGGCGACACCACGGGCCCACAGCACCAGGGGCATCTGGAGGGGCAGTCGCGCGAGGGCGGCGGCCTTCAGCGGCGCGGGCCGGTGCCGCCAGTCCACGGCCATCTTCACGTTCGCCGGGAACACGCCGACGAAGAACGCCGCGGTCGTCTTCGCGGTGACCGCGCGCGTGCGGGGCGCGGCGATTCCGGCCGCCAGGGCCAGTTCGACGACCCCGCTGGCGTACGTCCAGGCCCGGGGCGAGCCCGGCAGCGCGCGGGGCACGATCGCGTCGAACCGGCGCGGGGCGGCGAAGTGGGCGACCCCGGCCGCGGCCAGTAGGCCGGCGAGCAGCAGGGGTGATCGTTCGGACCGGGACAAGGTTCCTCCTCTGGTGACCTGCCGCCGGATATTACTGGACGGTAGGCCACCGGGTCGCCGGTTCGAGCGGCTCGTCACGCCGCCGCCACCGGGCGTCCACCTCGACGGCGGGCCCCGCCGCAGTGTTACCACGGCACACGCATCCCTTTCTCACGTCACGCGGACGTCCACGGAGACGGGCAGGACCGTGGAACACCTGTCCGCGGCAGACCCGATGGACCGGCCCGCTGCCCCGGCGCCCGTCCCGGGGGACGTCCCACGTGTCCCAGGGGACGCCGGAACGGCATGGTGACGGTTCGTCACGGCAAGGCTGGGCGGCGTGATCACTGCTCGTGGTCACGAGATCGACAGCCGGAGGCTTCCATGATCCGACGGACCCTCAAGAGCGGCCTGCTGGCCACGGTCGCGGTGCTCGCGCTCCTGCCCACGACGGCCGGCGCAGCCGCCGCCGCCACCACCGCCCAGCACCCGGTGCCCGCCGTCGCCGCCCAGCAGTACACCTACCGCACGCACCACGTCCGGCACCACGTCCACTACCGGAGCCACCACGCGCGCCGGATGCTCCACGCGCACCGCGGGCTCCGTTTCACCCCGCAGGGGACGGTGTACCTCCTCGGCCCGCAGGGCATGGCCTACCGCATCACCGTGAGCGAGGCGCCGTACCACCGCACCCTGCCCCTCACCGGCCGGGTCGCCACCCACCGCCTCCGGCTCAACGTGCGCTCCGGCCCGGGCACCGGCTACCGGGTGGTCGGCCACCGGAGCACGCACCGGCTCATGACCCTCACCTGCAAGACCTACGGGTCCGGTGTGCGCGGCAACCACGTCTGGTACCGGCTCCCGCGGCACCGGGGCTACGTCTCCGCCCACTACGTGAGGACCAGCCGGGCCGTCCCCTGGTGCTGATCCGCGCCGGCCGCCCCACGCCATGACCGTTGAAGGCCTGTCCGGGAACCCGCGTCCCGAACAGGCCTTCGACATGGGCGTACGGTTCACTCTCCTCATACCTCGTCAGGAGTTGCAGCCGCCGTCCGGCAGGGAAGCCATTCCGGCAACAGGGGCGAAACCGCCCATAGCGGAATGTGAGTCGAGGAACGTACGATGCGGCACCCCCAAGGATCGACCACGCCGGACGAGCCACTGGTGCTGAGACTGCGCGAACTGCGGGACGGTACGGGGCTGAGCCTGGCGGCGCTGGCCGCGCGCACCCCGTACAGCAAGTCCGCCTGGCACCGCTATCTGTCCGGCGGCAAGCGGCCGCCGAGGCCCGCGGTGGAGGCCCTGTGCCGGCTCGCCGAGGCCGACACCGCCGCCGTGCTGGCCCTGTGGGAGGCGGCCAGGGATCCCGCTCCCCCGGGCCCGTCCGGGGAGTCCGCCCGCGGCAGGTGGCTGCGGTGGAATCCGCTGTGGCTTCCGGTGTCGGCCCTCGCGCTGTTCGGCGCCGCGACGGCGGTCGCCGCCGCCGTCGCCCTCGCCGGCCGTCCGGGCAGCGCCCCGGCCGCGCGCACCGCGACCTCGGTACCGCGCTGTCACGGCGCCTCCTGCAAGGGCGAGTTGCCGGACGCCACGGTGTGCGCACGGGACGCGCAGACCAGGAGCACGGTCTCCGACCAGGGCTACGCCGTGAGGCTTCGCTACTCGCCGGCCTGCGGCACCGCATGGTCCGAGGTGCGCGTGCGCTCCCCGCGGGCGCGCGAGGTGTCGGTGCGGGCCGGCGAGGACGTCCTCACCGCGAGCTACCCTGCGGACGACGCCACCGGTGCCAGCAGCCCGATGCTCTCGGTGTCCTCGCCCCGGGGCGTGGAGGCGTGCGCCGAGGTGGGCGGGAAGCTGGCGTGCACCGGCCTTGACGCGGACGGGCCGCCGAGCGCCGAGGGCTGACACGGACCGGGGCCGCCCCCGCCGGGGGGGGGGCGGGGCCGCCAGGGGGGCCCGGGGCGTCGGGGGTGGGGGATAGGTCGGGCGCACGGGTGTG
>NZ_JBSGDB010000381.1:0-8556 GCF_053602155.1 Streptomyces sp. NPDC004561 | reverse complement strand
GGGCCCCGACGCGATCGGCGGCGACACCGCGGGCGGCTACGAGAACGCGGGCAACGCCAGCGTGAAGCCCCGCGCCCACCTCGGCAGGGACGGCAGGCCGGACGTCTCCGTGGAGGTCGTCAGCGTCGCCGGAGCCGGCGCCAAGGGCGCCGGCCACCTCGCGGTCGGCGCGGCCAACGACGGCGACACCACCCTGATCACCCTCACCGCCTCCGGCTCCGCCCCGGTGCGCTGGTCCGCGGCCACCACGACGGGCTGGCTCTATCTCAGCCAGTCCTCGGGAACCCTCCGGCCCGGTGAGCAGGCGACGATCAAGGTCTACGTCGACCATCTGCGCGAGCCCGCCGGCCACTGGCACGCACAGGTGGCGATCGCCCCGGCCGGCGCGGTGGTCACCATCGACGGCTACGGCACCGCCCCCACCCGGCCCTCGTCGCCACCGTCGAGCGCCGGCCCCGCCCCGACACCGTCCGGCACGCCCTCCACGGATCCGCCGGCCAGCCGGCCGCCGTCCCCCACGGACCCGCCCTCGGGCACGCCCGACCCGCCCCCGACCGGCTCCGCGACCCCGCCACCGACCCCGTCCGGCGACGGGACCCCGAGTCCGTCGGGCAGCTGAGCGGCCGGACGCACGGGGCCGGGAGCTACGGCGCGGGATCCGCCGGATGAGGCGCGAGCAGGGGCAGCTGCGAGGCCAGGCGCTGTTCGCACAGCTCGACCAGCCGGTCGTAGCCCGCCTTGCCCATCAGCTCGGTCAGCTCGGCACGGTAGGAGACGTACACCGGCTCGCCCGCGCCGTGCGCCGAGGTCGCCGAGGTGCACCACCAGTGCAGGTCGTGACCGCCCGGACCCCAACCCCGGCGGTCGTACTCGCCGATGGAGACCTGCAGCACCCGGGTGTCGTCCGGCCGGTCGATCCAGTCGTACGTCCGCCGGACCGGCAGCTGCCAGCACACGTCAGGCTTGGTCTCCAGCGGCTCCCGGCCCTCCTTCAGGGCGAGGATGTGCAGCGAGCAGCCCGCGCCGCCCGCGAAGCCGGGCCGGTTCTGGAAGATGCACGAGCCCTGGAAGGGCCGGGTCTGCCGGGAGCCCTCCTCGTCCTGGGAGACCCAGCCGTCCCGCATGCCCTCGTCGTGGTGCTGCCAGATCTCCGGGGTGAGCCGGGCCACATGACCGGCGACCCGCTTCTCGTCGTCCTCGTCGGAGAAGTGGGCACCCAGCGTGCAGCACCCGTCGTCCGCGCGGCCGGCCTGGATGCCCTGGCAGCCGCTGCCGAAGATGCAGTTCCAGCGAGAGGTCAGCCATGTCAGATCGCAGCGGAAGACCTGCTCGTCGTCCGCCGGATCGGGAAACTCCACCCAGGCGCGCGCGAAGTCGAGCCCCTTCTCGTCGCTCACCTTCGGGGCCTTCCTCGTCCGGGGCGCCTTCGCCTGCGAAGAACCCCTCGATCCCTTGGCGGATTTGTCGCTCTTCGCCTTGTTCGTCTTTGGCACCCGTCCAGGGTAAGTGGCCGGGGCCCGCTCCGGGGACCGAGCGCCGACGATCTGGCAGTAGCGTTCCGTACATGAGACTCGGTGTCCTGGACGTGGGTTCGAACACGGTGCATCTGCTGGTGGTGGACGCCCACCCCGGCGCGCGCCCGCTGCCCGCGCATTCGCACAAGGCCGACCTGCGGCTGGCCCAGCTCCTCGACGGCAGCGGCGCCATCGGCGACGACGGGATACAGAAGCTGATCAGTGTCGTGCGGGACGCCCTCCAGGCCGCCGAGGACAAGGGCGTCGAGGACCTGCTGCCGTTCGCGACCTCGGCCGTGCGCGAGGCGAGCAACGCCGACGACGTCCTCGCGCGCGTGGCCGACGAGACCGGCGTACGGCTCCAGGTGCTCAGCGGCGCCGAGGAGGCCCGTCTGACCTTTCTCGCCGTCCGCCGCTGGTTCGGCTGGTCCGCCGGAAAGCTGCTGGTCCTGGACATCGGCGGCGGCTCCCTGGAGATCGCCTTCGGCATAGACGAGGAGCCGGACGCGGCCGCCTCGCTGCCGCTCGGCGCCGGCCGGCTCACCGCGGGCTGGCTGCCCGGCGACCCGCCCGACCCCGAGGCCGTGCGAGCCCTGCGCCGCCACGTCCGCGCGCAGATCGCCCGCACGGTCGGAGAATTCAGCCGCTTCGGCGCCCCCGACCACGTCGTCGCCACCTCCAAGACCTTCAAGCAGCTGGCCCGCATCGCCGGCGCCGCCCGCAGCGCCGAGGGCCTCTACGTCCAGCGCGAGCTCAAGCGCGAGTCCCTGGAGGCCTGGGTCCCCCGCCTGTCCGGCATGACGGCGGACCAGCGCGCGGAACTCCCCGGAGTCTCGGACGGCCGGGCGAGCCAGCTCCTCGCGGGCGCCCTGGTCGCCGAGGGCGCGATGGACCTCTTCGGCGTGGAGAACCTGGAGATCTGCCCCTGGGCCCTGCGCGAGGGCGTGATCCTCAGGCGCCTTGATCACATGGGAAGCGCCTGACCCCCGAGGGGCGCCGGGAACCGCGCGAGCGACCACGGCGAACGCGCGTCCTCCTGAATGGCAAACCTCACAACGGCGAACGGACACCCAACACCCTCGCGGTGGAACCCCTTAAGGTGGCACCCGTGGCTGAACCCAGGGACGTTCCCGTCGCGCTGTCGACAGCCTCCGTGTATCCGGAGTCGACGGCGACGGCCTTCGAGATCGCCGCGCGCCTCGGCTACGACGGCGTCGAGGTCATGGTGTGGACCGACCCGGTCAGCCAGGACATCGAGGCGCTGCGCCGGCTGTCGGACTACCACGGCGTCCCGATCCTCGCCGTCCACGCCCCCTGTCTGCTGATCACCCAGCGGGTCTGGTCCACGGACCCGTGGGTCAAGCTCCAGCGGGCCAAGGCGGCCGCGGAGAAACTGGGCGCCTCCACCGTCGTCGTGCACCCGCCCTTCCGCTGGCAGCGGCAGTACGCCCGGGACTTCGTCGACGGGGTCTGGCGGATGGCGGACGAGACGGACGTGCGGTTCGCCGTCGAGAACATGTACCCGTGGCGCTACCGCGACCGCGAGATGCTCGCCTACGCCCCCGACTGGGACGTCACCCACGACGACTACCGGCACTTCACGATCGACCTCAGCCACACGGCGACCGCCCGCTCCGACGCCCTGGACATGATCGGCCGCATGGGCGACCGGCTCGGCCACGTCCACCTCGCCGACGGGCGGGGCTCGGCCAAGGACGAGCACCTGGTGCCGGGCCGCGGCACCCAGCCCTGCGCCGAGGTGCTGGAGCGCCTCGCGGTGACCGGGTTCGACGGCCATGTCGTCATCGAGGTCAACACCCGGCGGGCGATGTCCGGCGCCGAGCGCGAGGCGGACCTCGCCGAGGCCCTGGCCTTCACGCGCAAGCACCTGGCCGCAGCGGTGCGGGTGCCCCGGCGATGAACGAGACCACGGCGCGCCGGCGGGGCCGTCCGCCGCGCACCGAGTCCGGCGACACCCGCGACCGCATCCTCACGGCGGCCCGCGCGGAGTTCTCCGAACGCGGGTACGACAAGACGTCCGTCCGCGGGATCGCCAAGTCGGCGGGCGTGGACTCCGCGCTCGTCCACCACTACTTCGGCACCAAGGAGCAGGTCTTCGAGGCGGCCGTCGCGGTCGCCTTCGCCCCCGCGCTGAACGCGCCGAACGCCGTCGCCGAGGGCCCCCTGGACGGAGTGGGGGAGCGGCTGACCCGCTTCATCTTCGGCGTCTGGGAGAACCCCACGACCCGTACGCCGCTGCTGGCCATCGTCCGCTCGGCGCTGAACAACGACACCGCCGCCGCCGTCCTGCGCCGGCTGATCGCCGCCCAGCTGATGCGCCGCATCGCCGCCCAGCTGGACCTGCCGGACCCGGAGCTGCGCGCCGCCCTTGCCGCCGCCCAGGTCGTGGGCACGGCGATGCTCCGGTACGTGATCAGGCTGGAGCCCGTGGCCTCGGCGGACCTGGAGCAGATCATCGCGCGGGTGGCACCCGTGGTGCAGCACCACCTGACGGCTCCCTGACCGCGGCCGGCCGACGGCGCGGGGCGCCCGCCGGTGAAACGCGCATCCCGCATTCCGGACAAGCTTGTCCAGTCCTTGGAGCGGCGGCGTAGTCTCGGGAGGGAGTCACAACTCTCTGGACTCATCGCCAGAAGGTCTTCGAAGGAGCGAGCGACGATGCCCGAGCTGAGGTCCCGCACAGTCACCCACGGCCGCAACATGGCGGGCGCCCGCGCCCTTATGCGTGCCTCCGGTGTACCCGGTGCGGACATCGGCCGGAAGCCGATCATCGCGGTCGCGAACTCCTTCACCGAGTTCGTGCCGGGCCACACCCATCTGCAGCCGGTCGGCCGGATCGTCAGCGAGGCGATCAGGGAGGCGGGCGGCATCCCGCGCGAGTTCAACACCATCGCGGTCGACGACGGCATCGCCATGGGCCACGGCGGCATGCTGTACTCCCTGCCCTCCCGCGACCTGATCGCGGACTCGGTCGAGTACATGGTCGAGGCCCACTGCGCCGACGCCCTCGTCTGCATCTCCAACTGCGACAAGATCACCCCGGGCATGCTGCTGGCGGCCCTGCGCCTGAACATCCCGACCGTCTTCGTCTCCGGCGGCCCCATGGAGTCCGGCCGCGCCACGCTCGTCGACGGCACGGTCCGCACCCTCGACCTGGTCGACGCGATCTCCGACGCCGTCAACGACAAGATCTCCGACGAGGACATCCTCCGCATCGAGGAGAACGCCTGCCCGACCTGCGGCAGCTGTTCCGGCATGTTCACCGCCAACTCGATGAACTGCCTCACCGAGGCGATCGGCCTGTCCCTGCCCGGCAACGGCTCGGTCCTCGCCACCCACACCGCCCGCCGCCGGCTCTACGAGGACGCGGCCCGCACGGTCATGGACCTCACCCGCCGCTACTACGAGCAGGACGACGAGTCGGCCCTGCCGCTCAACATCGCCACCTTCCAGGCCTTCGAGAACGCCATGGCCCTGGACATCGCGATGGGCGGCTCCACCAACACGATCCTGCACCTGCTCGCCGCCGCCCAGGAGGCGGGCGTCCCCTTCGGCCTGGAGCAGATCGACGCCGTCTCCCGCCGCGTCCCCTGCCTCGCCAAGGTCGCCCCGAACGTCGCGAAGAACCGCACGTACTACATGGAGGACGTGCACCGCGCCGGCGGCATCCCCGCCCTCCTCGGCGAACTGCACCGCGCGGGTCTGCTGAACGAGGACGTTCACGCCGTCCACAGCCCGTCCCTGGGCGACTGGCTGAAGACCTGGGACGTGCGCGGCGGCTCGCCCTCCCCCGAGGCGGTCGAGCTGTGGCACGCGGCCCCCGGCTGCAAGCGCTCAGCCGAGGCCTTCTCCCAGTCCGAGCGCTGGGAGGCCCTGGACGACGACGCCGAGAACGGCTGCATCCGCTCCGCCGAGCACGCCTACTCCAAGGACGGCGGCCTCGCCGTGCTGAAGGGCAACCTGGCCGTCGACGGCTGCGTGGTCAAGACGGCCGGCGTCGACGAGTCCATCTGGACCTTCGAGGGCCCGGCGGTGGTCTGCGAGTCCCAGGAGGAGGCCGTCCAGCGGATCCTCACCCACGAGGTCAAGGACGGCGACGTCGTCGTCATCCGCTACGAGGGCCCCAAGGGCGGCCCCGGCATGCAGGAGATGCTCTACCCGACCTCGTACCTGAAGGGCCGCGGCCTCGGCAAGACCTGCGCCCTGATCACCGACGGCCGCTTCTCCGGCGGCACCTCCGGGCTGTCCATCGGCCACGCCTCCCCCGAGGCGGCCTCCGGCGGCACCATCGCCCTCGTCCGGGACGGCGACCGCATCCGCATCGACATCCCGAACCGGACGATCGAACTCCTTGTCGACGAGGCCGAACTGGCCCGCCGCGAGCAGGCCCTGAACGGCGTCTACGCCCCCGGGAACCGCGACCGCAAGGTCTCCGCCGCCCTGCGCGCCTACGCGGCCATGGCCACCAGCGCCGACAAGGGCGCGGTCCGTGACGTGAGCAAGCTGGGCTGACCGCCCTCGCCTCGCGGGGGCCGCCTCCCTCGGGGGCGGCCCCTGCGCCGTCTCACCAGGCCGCGGGATCGCGCCCGTCGAGGGCGAAGACCGTGCCGTCGGGGGCCGTGGCGCAGACATGGCCGCCGGCGACCACTGGTTCGGCCGGCGCCGCCTCGACCTGGGACGCGTTCGCCCCCATCCGGGCGCGGGTCTGCCCGGCCAGCGTCCCCAGGCGGGCGTCGACGGCGAGCAGCCGCCCGTCGCCCCCGGTGACGTACACGTGCGCGCCGTCCGCGACCGGCGTCGAACCACGGCTCACGGACGTCTCCAGACGCCACAGCTGCTTGCGCGCGTCCATGTCCACCGCGACCAGGGAGCCGCCGGCGGCCAGCAGCTGGACCAGATCTCCGCGCACGCTCGCCTGGGCGTCGTCGAGCGCTACGGGCAGCCTCACGCGGCGCGTCTCCTTCGAGGCGGGCGTGTAGCGGACGACCTCCTTGGCGCTGCCGTAGACGCTGTCGACCGCGAGGAGGTACACCGAGCCGTCCTGGGCGCCGAACGGTTTCAGCGTCCCGGTCAGCCGGGCCTCCCAGCGCACCCGCCCCGTGCGCGGATCCACCGCGGCCACCCGGGTGCTCGAACCGTCGGCGGAGGCGAGCGCCGTGTACGCCGAGGAGTCCCCGGCGAACGACACGAAGGCCGGGGCGCCCTGACCGGGGAACCCGCGCCGCCACCTGGTCTTCCCGGTCGCCGCGTCCACGCCGCTGACCGTCCCGTCGGGACGCGTGAGCAGAGCCGTGCCGCCCGCGTAGTGGACCGTCGTGCCCGTGGGCAGATTCCGCTGCCACACCTGCTTGCCGGAGGCGGGATCGAGGGCCGCGATCCGCGATCCGCCGTTCGTGTAAGGCTGCACGAGACCGGCGGACAGCACCGGCGGCTCGCTCGTGGTCCGCGTCGCGACGGAGCGCCGCCACAGCAGGGTGCCGTCGGTGGGGGACAGCGCGAAGACCACGCCGGGCCGGGCGCACAGCAGCTTCCCCGCGCCGTAGGAGCAGTGCGGCATGCCCCTGCCCGCCCCGACCGGACCGGCGGACCAGGAGCCGAACGCGGCCGACACGGTCCGCGGCCGCTCCTCCCGGGGCGCGTCCCGGGTGCCGTCGAACAGCCGCACCGAGACCAGGGCGCCGACCACGGCCAGGCCGACCGCCGTGGCACCCAGCAGAGCCGTCACCCGCCTGCCCCGGCGCTTCCCGAGCCGCTCCGCGGCCTGCGGGGAAGCGCTCTGCGGGGAAGCGGCCTGCGTACCCCGGCCGGTGTCCTCCTCGTTCGTCCGCTGCGCCGGTATGAACGCCTGGGTGTCGTAGGAGGCGGCCACCGACCGCAGCTCCTGCATCAACTCGTCCGGGGTCGGCCGCTCCTCCGGCTCCTTGGCGAGGCAGCGCAGCACCAGAGGCGCCAGGCTCTCCGGCACCCCCGTCAGATCCGGCTCGTCGTGCACCACCTGATAGGCGACGACGTACGGGCTGTCCGAGTCGAACGGCCCCCGCCCGGTCGCCGCGTGCACCAGCACCGAACCGAGGGCGAAGATGTCCGCCGCCGGCCCGACCTCCCTCGGCCGCCGGAACTGCTCGGGCGCCATGAACGGGGGAGTGCCGATCAACTTCCCGGTCTCGGTCCGCAGTTCACTGTCCGTGGGCCGGGAGATGCCGAAGTCGATCACCTTCGGCCCGTCCTCGGCGAGCAGCACGTTGCTCGGCTTGAGGTCCCGGTGCACGACCCCCACCCGATGGATGTCGCGCAGCGCCTCCGCGAGCCCGGCCATCAGCCGCCGCAACTGGGCGGGCGGCATCGGCCCGTTCCGCTTCACCTGCTCGGACAGGGTCGGACCCGGAATGAACAGCGTGGCCATCCAGGGCCGTTCGGCATTCGGATCGGCATCCACGACGGGCGCGGTGAAGGCACCGCTCACCCTTCGGGCGGCGGCCACCTCCTGCCGGAACCGGCCCCTGAACTCGGGATCCCGGGCGAACTCGGCGTGTACGACCTTCACCGCGAGCTTCATCCCGGACGTGCTGCGGGCGAGGTGCACGACCCCCATGCCACCGGACCCCAGACACGACTCCAGGTGGTAGTGACCGGCGTACTCGGGAAGTTCCGCTTCCGCGCCCGTTCCGGTGTTGCGCTGTGGCGCCATGGACCACCCCCGTGCTGTTCGTCCGTGCGCGCGACGCACGGAGCCTAGTCGATGACTCGTACGAGACGGAGGCGGCTTGCTAGCGTCTGCGTGCGAGTCGCGCACGGTGTTTCACCGCTCGGCGCGCGGGAATCAACGGGACCCATGAGAGCCATGGGAACAACGGGGGGAGGCACTCGATGTCTGTCGAGCGCGTCGAAGAGACCGGCGACACGGAGACGGCCGCTGCCGCGACGGCAGTCTCCGCCCGAAGCTGCGGGGGCTTCCGTTGCGCGGAAAGGGAATTTCGGACAAGAATCCCTGTCCTGCGCCGGTACCCGATACCTCCCAGCC
>NZ_JBSGDB010000380.1:0-8560 GCF_053602155.1 Streptomyces sp. NPDC004561 | reverse complement strand
GTCAGCGCGGCGGCGAGCCCGGCCGCTCCGGCCGCCGCCATGACGGTACGGCGGGCCGGTCCCGCTTCGGGCTGGGGCGATGCGCTGCTCATGTGGGTTCCCTTCCGCGGAGCTTTTCGTGATCTGTCCAGGGGTACGGGCCTCGGGCACCACGTGTTCAGACGGCGCCCGGATCCTTGCGCTCCGCCGATGAGGCGCCGGTGCGCGGAGGCTGTGGAGCGGCCGTCGGCCGGACCCCGCTCCCACCCCAGTAACCTGGGGCGATGCTCAAGGAAGTCACCGCGACCCGGTACATCACGCCCCTGCGTGAGGGCGGCTCGCTGCCGGGGCTCGTCGAAGCCGACGACTTCGGGACCTACGTCATGAAGTTCACCGGTGCCGGACAGGGCCGCAAGACCCTGGTCGCCGAGGTGGTGTGCGGCGAACTCGCCCGGCGCCTCGGCTTCCGGATGCCCCGCCTGGTCACCCTCCGGCTGGATCCGGTCCTCGGACTCGGCGAGCCCGAGCCGCAGGTCCAGGAGCTGCTGCGGGCCAGCGGCGGCACCAACCTCGGCATGGACTTCCTCTCCGGCGCCCTCGGCTACGACCCGCTCGCGTTCCCGGTGAGCCCCGGGGAGGCCGGGCGGATCGTCTGGTTCGACGCGCTGATCAACAACGTGGACCGCTCCTGGCGCAACCCCAACCTCCTCGTGCACCGGGGCGAGCTGTGGCTCATCGACCACGGCGCCACGATGATCTGGCACCACAACTGGCCCTCCGCCGAGGCCTCCGCGGCCCGCCCCTACGACGCCTCCGAGCACGCCCTCACCCGCTTCGCCCCGGACGTCGCCGCCGCGGCGGCCGACCTGGCGCCCCGGGTCACCGAGGACCTCCTCGCCGAGGTCACCGCCGAGATCCCGGACGCCTGGCTCGCCGGCGAGCCGGGCTTCGACACCCCAGACGACCTGCGCCGGGCCTACGCGCGGCCGTTGCTCGCGCGCGCGGCCGTCGTCCACGAGCGCATCACCGGCATCGAGGGGACCAAGTGAGCGAGACCCACATCCACATGGCCGGCCATGTGACCGAGCGTCACATCACCCGGGCGGGCCAGGGCGGCGACCGGGACGTGTTCGAGTACGCGCTGCTGCGGGTCGTACCCCGCGTGGAGCGCGGCGAGTGCGTCAACGCGGGCGTCATCGTCTACTGCCGGGCCAAGGCCTACGTCGGCGCCCGCACCCATCTGGACGAGAACCGGCTGCGCGCCCTCGACCCGAAGGCCGACGTGGCCGGGATCCGGGCCGCGCTCGCGGCCGTGGAGAAGGTCTGCGCGGGCGGGAAGGAGGCCGGACAGGCGGCCCGTGACGACGCCGGGCGGCGCTTCCGCTGGCTGATCGCGCCCCGGTCCACCGTCGTCCAGCCCGGCCCGGTGCACACCGGGCTGACCGACGACCCGGCCGCCGAGACGGAACGATTGCTGGACCTCCTGGTGAGGTAATGGATCACACCGGCGCGGTGTGCCGTTGACACCGCGTGCCAGGGCTTCTAGCGTCACGTGTGCCGAAGGTACTAAGCGGTCGCTCACCGCACCAGGGGCCCTCCGGAAGGGTCACACAGGTTCTCTCAAGGGCGAGGAGAAGCAGCAATGTCCACCACTGAACAGCGGGTCGCGGTAGTCACCGGCGCGGCGCGCGGCATCGGCGCCGCCACCGCCGTACGACTGGCCGCCGAGGGTCGCGCGGTCGCCGTGATCGACCTCGACGAGGCCGCCTGCAAGGACACCGTCGAGAAGATCACCGCGGCCGGCGGCCGGGCGATCGCGGTCGGCGCCGACGTCTCCGACGAGGCGCAGGTCGAGGCGGCCGTCGCCCGGATCGTGGCGGAGCTGGGCGCCCCGACGATCCTCGTCAACAACGCGGGCGTGCTGCGCGACAACCTGCTGTTCAAGATGAGCGTCTCCGACTGGGACACCGTCCTGAACGTGCACCTGCGCGGCTCGTTCCTGATGACCAAGGCCGTCCAGAAGCACATGGTCGACGCGGGCTTCGGCCGGGTCGTCAACCTGTCCTCCTCCTCCGCGCTCGGCAACCGCGGCCAGGTCAACTACTCGGCCGCCAAGGCGGGCCTCCAGGGCTTCACCAAGACCCTCGCCATCGAGCTGGGCAAGTTCGGCATCACCGCCAACGCCGTCGCCCCGGGCTTCATCGCCACCGAGATGACCAAGGCCACCGCCGACCGCGTCGGCATGGGCTTCGACGACTTCAAGAAGGCCGCCGCCACCCAGATCCCGGTGCAGCGCGTGGGCGAGCCGGAGGACATCGCCAACGCCATCGCCTTCTTCACCGGCGAGGCGGCCGGATTCGTCTCCGGCCAGGTGCTGTACGTCGCCGGCGGACCGCTCAACTAAGGGAACGGGTACATGACTTCCGTAGAACTCTCCGGCAAGGTCGCGCTCGTCACGGGCGCGAGCCGCGGCATCGGCTACGGCGTGGCCGAGGCCCTGGTCGCCCGTGGCGACCGGGTGTGCATCACCGGCCGCAACGAGGACGCCCTGAAGGAGGCCGTCGAGAAGCTCGGCGCCGAGCGGGTCATCGCCGTCGCCGGCAAGGCGCACGACCTGGACCACCAGACCGAGGCCGTCGAGCGCACGATGGAGGCCTTCGGCCGCCTCGACTACCTGGTCAACAACGCGGGCACCAACCCGGTCTTCGGCCCGATCGCGGACCTCGACCTGAACGTCGCCCGCAAGGTCTTCGAGACCAACGTGATCTCGGCGCTCGGCTTCGCCCAGAAGAGCTGGCACGCCTGGCAGAAGGACAACGGCGGCGCGATCGTCAACATCGCCTCGATCGCGGGCCTCGCGCCCTCGCCCTTCATCGGCGCCTACGGCGTCAGCAAGGCCGCGATGATCAACCTGACCCAGCAGCTGGCGCACGAGTTCGCGCCCAGGGTCCGGGTCAACGCGATCGCCCCGGCCGTGATCAAGACCAAGTTCGCGCAGGCCCTGTACGAGGGCCGCGAGGAGGAGGCGGCCGCCTCCTACCCGCTGGGCCGGCTCGGCGTGCCGTCCGACATCGGCGGCGCCGCCGCGTTCCTCACCTCCGAGCAGTCCGACTGGGTCACCGGCCAGACGCTCGTCGTCGACGGCGGCCTCTTCCTCAACGCCGGCGTGGGCTGATCAGTAGTTTCCGGGCGCCGATTTTCGGACGGATCGGCGCCCGGGAAACCGTACAGCGGGTGCACAGCCCCATGACAACGTCGTCACCGCTCAATCGATCAAGAAGGCCTGTTTCAGGGGAGGTTCTGGCGCCCAAACGCTGCGGTATGGTCTGCCAACCCTTGGTACGGCGGATCGAGGAGCGTGCGCGTGTTCAACCGGAACCGATTCCTGCGGAGAGTCGCGGCGATCGCGTCCATATCCCTGGTGGCCGGATGCAGTCTGCTGTCCGACGGCGACCCGGGCAGCAAGGGCCCGATCATCGTGGGTACCACCAGCGCCCCCAGCACCCTTGACCCGGCCGGCGCCTGGGACGGCTCGTGGGAGCTGTACCGCAACATCTTCCAGACGCTTCTCGCGTACCCGAACGGCGCCACCACCCCCCAGCCCGACGCCGCCGAGAGCTGCTCCTTCACCGACTCCGGCAGCCGCACCTACCGCTGCAAGCTGCGCTCCGGCATGCGGTTCACCGACGGCCACGCGCTGACCGCCCAGTCCGTGAAGTACTCCATCGACCGCATCCGCGCCATCGACGCCCCCGGCGGCCCCGCCGGGCTGCTCGGCAGCCTGGACCGCGTGGACACGTCGGGCGACCGCGAGGTCGTCTTCCACCTCAACAAGTCGGACGCCACCTTCCCGTTCGTTCTGGCGACCCCCGCCATGTCCATCGTCGACCCGGACGACTACCCGGCCCACACCCTGCGCAAGGACGACTCGGTCTTCGGCTCCGGGCCCTACAAGCTCCAGTCGTACCAGGAGGACAAGCAGGCGGTCCTCGTCCGTAACGGCGACTACCAGGGCTTCGCCGACCGGCAGAACGACGCGGTGACCATCCGCTACTTCCAGGACTCCGCCAGCATGGTCAAGGCGCTGCGCGACAAGCAGATCGACGTCACCTACCGCGGTCTCGCCGCCGACGACATCCTCGCCCTCCAGCAGCACGGCACCTCCGCCCTCCAGCTCGTCGACGGCGCCGGCACCGACATCAGCTACCTGGTGTTCAACCCCAAGGACCCCTGGGCCAGGCAGCCCGCCGTGCGCAAGGCCGTCGCCCAGGTCGTCGACCGGGGCGCGATCGCCCACAAGGTCTACAAGGACACCGTCGACCCGCTGTACTCGATGGTCCCCAAGGGCCTCACCGGCCACACCACCGGCTTCTTCGACGACTACGGCGACCCGAGCGTCCCCAAGGCCCGCAAGATCCTCTCCGACGCGGGCATCCACCAGCGAGTCCCGCTCACCCTCTGGTACACCACCGACCGCTACGGATCCGAGACGGCCCTGATGTTCCAGGAGCTGAAGCGGCAGCTGGAGGGCTCCGGGCTGTTCACCGTCACCCTGAAGAGCCGCCCCTGGAAGACCTACGTGGTCGGCTACCAGAACGGCGAGTACCCCGTGTTCGGCCGCGGCTGGTTCCCGGACTTCCCCGACGCGGACAACTTCATCGCCCCGTTCGTCGGCGAGCACAACGCGCTCGGCACGCCGTACGAGGCCAAGGAGATCACCGACAGTCTGCTGCCCCACTCGCGCGCCGAGAGCGACCGCGCGCAGACGGTCAAGGACATGGAGCAGGCCCAGCAGATCATCGTGGACAACGCCCGGCTGATCCCGCTCTGGCAGGGCCGGCAGTACGTGGCGGCCAGCGACGACATCTCCGGCGGCGAGCAGGCCCTCGACCCCTCGACGATCATGATGATGTGGACGCTCCACCGCAAGACCAGCTGGTGAGGCCCGCGAACGCCCCTTCCGGCACCGGATGTCAGTGGTCGGCTGTAGGTTCTGAAGCCTGCAAGTGACGACACATCGTGAGGACGTTGACGTGACCGACATCGCCATGCTGCCCGAGTCCTGGCGCGGGGTTCTGGGTGACGAACTGCAGCAGCCCTACTTCAAGGAGCTGACCGAGTTCGTCGAGGACGAGCGGGCGAAGGGTCCCGTCTACCCGCCGCGCGAGGAGGTCTTCGCCGCGCTGGACGCGACGCCGTACGAGCAGGTCAAGGTCCTCGTCCTCGGCCAGGACCCGTACCACGGTGAAGGCCAGGGCCACGGCCTGTGCTTCTCGGTCCGCCCGGGCGTGAAGACCCCGCCCTCCCTGCGCAACATCTACAAGGAGATGCAGGCCGAGCTGGACCTGCCCGTCCCGGACAACGGCTATCTGATGCCGTGGGCCCGGCAGGGCGTCCTGCTGCTCAACGCGGTGCTCACCGTCCGCGCAGGCGAGGCCAACTCGCACAAGGGCAAGGGCTGGGAGAAGTTCACCGACGCCGTCATCCGCGCGGTGGCCGACCGTCCCGACCCCGCGGTCTTCGTCCTCTGGGGCAACTACGCCCAGAAGAAGCTTCCGTTGATCGACGAGAGCAGGCACGTGGTGGTCAAGGGCGCGCACCCCTCGCCGCTGTCCGCCAAGAAGTTCTTCGGTTCCCGTCCCTTCACCCAGATCAACGAGGCGATCGCCCACCAGGGCCACGAGCCGATCGACTGGCGGATCCCCGACCTGGGCTGACCGGTCGCCCGGGGCCCGGCGCGGCCGAGCCCCCTAAGCTGACGCTCATGTCAGAGGATGATCGCCCCATCGAGGTGGACGCCGGCGTCGAGATACCGGCGCCCGCCGACGGTGAGACCTGGACCGTCGGCGCCGTGATCCTGAACCACCGCGGTGAGGCCTTCGCCCAGCGACGCGGCGCCGGCCGGCGGCTGTTCCCCGACACCTGGGACATCGTGGGCGGCCACGTCGAGCCGGGAGAACTCCTCCTCGAGGCGCTCGCGCGCGAGATCGAGGAGGAGACCGGCTGGCGTCTGCGCCGGGTGTGCCGGCTGCTGGGCGTCTCCACCTGGACCGGCGACGACGGCGGCGGACCGCGGCACGAGGCCGACTACCTGGTCGAGGTCGACGGGGACCTCGACCACCCGGCACTGGAGTGGTCCAAGCACTCCGCCTACGGCTGGTTCGGCCCGGCCGCTCTCCACCGGCTCAAGGAGAACCGTTCACCGGGGGAGTTCCTGATCCACGACCTGGTTGCGAAGGCCCTGGAAACAGCGACGCCACAGGCCGCCGTGACCGACGAGGCCGCCGAGGTCCGCGCTTTCTGGTCCCGGCTCGGCCTCCCCGGTCTGATCGACGTCCACACGCACTTCATGCCCGAACGCGTCCTGGACAAGGTGTGGGCCTACTTCGACAACCTCGGACCGCTGACCGGCGGGCTCGAATGGCCGATCACCTACCGGCACGAGGAGGCGGAACGAACGGCCCGGCTCCGGGAGTTCGGCGTCCGTGCCTTCACCTCGATGCTCTACCCGCACAAGCCCGGCATGGCCCGCTGGCTGAACGGATGGGCGGCCGACTTCGCCCGCCGCACCCCCGACTGCCTGCACACCGCCACGCTCTACCCCGAGCCGGGCGTGGAGACCTACGTCCGCGAGGCCGTCGAGGCCGGCGCGCGGGTGTTCAAGGCGCATGTACAGGTGGGCGCGTACGACCCGGCCGACGAACTCCTCCAGCGGGCATGGGGTCTGCTGGCCGAGGCCCGGATCCCCGTGGTGATCCACTGCGGCTCCGGGCCGTCGCCCGGCAAGCACACCGGCCCCGAGCCGATCACGCGGGTACTGGAGCGCCACCCGAACCTGCGGCTGATCGTCGCGCACATGGGCATGCCCGAGTACGAGGAGTTCCTCGGCCTCGCGGAGCGGTTCGGGCAGCTGAGGCTGGACACGACCATGACCTTCACCGACTTCGCCGAGGGATTCATGCCGTTCCCCCGCCGGGCCCTGCCCCGGCTCGCCGGGCTCGGCGACCGCATCCTGCTCGGCTCCGACTTCCCCAACATCCCCTACCCCTACCTGCACCAGCTCCAGGCCCTGGAGCGGCTGGATCTCGGAGAGGAGTGGCTGCGGGCGGTGTGCCACGACAACGCGGCCGGGCTGTTCCGGCTCTGAGCCGTGGCCGTCCGTCGAGGGAACGGCCCCGAGCCCTCAGCCGGCCCGACGGTCCGACCGGCGGGCTGTAGCGTGACCGGATGGTGAGGAGCGACGTGTATCGGGACGTGGGCGAGGCCGCCTGGTCGTGGGTGCTGGAGCAGGTACGCGAGGACGAGGGGCCGTGGCTGCCGGAGGCCGTGCCGGAGGACGGCCCGGTGGCGTCGGGACCCGCGAAGGACCGCGACTCGCTGTACGCGGGGATCGCCGGCCTGGCCCCCGTGCTGGCCGAGATCGCGCAGTACCGGGAGCTGACCGCGCGGGAACAGGCCCTGGCCACCGGCATCGTGACCAGGCTGTCCGCACAGGCCGAGGACAGGACGGAACCGTCGTTGTACGACGGCCTCGCGGGCGACGCCATGGCGTTGAGGCTCCTCGCCCCGGGCGAGGAGACGACCCCGCTGCGGCGGCTGGCCGGCCTGGCGACCTCCGTGGGATGGAAGACCACGCTCGCATTCGAACCCGGTTCCGACGCGCCCCTCACCGACATCATCATGGGCACCGCGGGCGTGGTGATGACGGCGGTCTGGTCGGACAGCGAGTTCACGAAGGCGATCGCGACCACGGGCGGCGAGGCCCTGCTGCGAGCGGCGGACCGCACGGAGGCGGGCCTGGACTGGGCCATGACGCCGACCACCGAGTGGCGGGCGCCGAACTACTCGCACGGCACCGCCGGGGTCGCGGCCGCACTGGCGGTGGCGGGCGCCGCGCTGGACCGGAACGACTTCGTCGAGGCGGCGGTGGAAGGGGCCCGACACGTCCTGTCGGTGGGCTCGTTGGACGACGGCGGCTTCGTCGTTCCGCACACGATCCCCCCTTCGCGCCGGGAGGTGGAACCGGTGACGTACACGTGGTGCCACGGTCCGGCCGGTACCTCGCACCTCTTCACGGCGCTCGCGCACGCGGGGGTCACCGAGGTGGGGGGCTTCGACGTCGGAGAACTGCGCCGGCGCTGCCTGACCTCGATCCTCACGTCAGGGCTGCCGGAACGCCTCCGTCCCGGCTTCTGGGACAACGACGGCCGCTGCTGCGGAACGGCGGGTGTCGGGGACGTACTGCTCGACGCGGCCCAGGACTGCCGGGAACCCGCAAGGCGGGAGACCCTGATGCGGGCGGCGCACACGATGGGCGACGCGCTCGTGGAGCGTGCCATCAGGGATGAACAAGGCGCCCGTTGGCGCTTCCTGGAACACCGCAAGGACCCACCGCTGCTGCCTCCCGGAACGGCCTGGATGCAGGGTGCGGCAGGCATCGCGGCCTACCTCCTGCGCCTCGCCCGCTGCGCCGAGACCGGCCCGGACGCCCTCGTAGTGGACCGCCCGGACCAGTGGTGGGCCGTGCCGGCACACCTGCGCCGCACGGCGATGCGCGGATGACGGTGCGACCGGGCTCGGC
>NZ_JBSGDB010000379.1:0-8663 GCF_053602155.1 Streptomyces sp. NPDC004561 | reverse complement strand
TCGGGGCGGCCCCCGTATCGGGGGGTGGCCGCAGGGGTCCGGGTGGGCACACCCCGTGATCACTTCGCCTCGGCCTGCTGCGCCGCCGCGTCGATCGCCGCGAGCGACCTGCGGACCTGGTTGCGGTCCGTGGTGAACCAGAAGTCCGGCAGCGACGTCTTGAGATACCCGCCGTACCGCGCGGTGGCCAGCCGCTGATCCAGTACGGCGACCACGCCGCGATCCCCCGACGCGCGTACGAGGCGACCGGCGCCCTGTGCCATCAGCAGGGCCGCGTGGGTGGCGGCCACCGCCATGAACCCGTTGCCGCCCGCGTCCTCCACCGCCTTCTGGCGCGCGCTCATCAACGGGTCGTCGGGACGCGGGAACGGGATCTTGTCCATGACGACCAGCTGACAGCTGGGCCCCGGGACGTCGACGCCCTGCCACAGCGACAGCGTGCCGAAGAGACAGGTCTTGGGGTCGGCCGCGAAGTTCTTGATCAGTTCGCCGAGCGTCTCCTCGCCCTGGAGCAGGATCGGGAACTCCGGGATCCGCGAGCGCAGCTCCTCCGCGGCGAGTTGGGCGGCCCGCATGGACGAGAACAGCCCGAGGGTGCGTCCCCCGGCCGCCTTGATCAGCTCGGTCAGCTCGTCGAGCATGTCGCCGCGCTCGCCGTCCCGCGCCGGGCGCGCGAGGTGCTTGGCGACATACAGAATGCCCTGCTTGCGGTAGTCGAACGGCGAGCCGACGTCGATGCCCTTCCACTTCGGCAGGTCCTCGCCCTCCGCGCCCTCCGGGCCGAGCCCCAGGGAGGCGCCGACGCCGTTGAAGTCGCCGCCCAGCTTGAGGGTCGCCGAGGTGAGGACGACAGCCCGGTCCGCGAACAGCTTCTCCCTGAGCAGCCCCGAGACGGACATGGGGGCGACGCGCAGGGAGGCACCGAAACGGTCGTGCCGCTCGTACCAGACGACGTCCCACTCCGAGCCGTTCACCACCCGCTCCGCCACGTCGTGCACCGACTCCACCGAGGCCAGGGCCTGCTTGCGGACGGCGTCCTCGTCCTGGACCGACTTGTCGCGCGTCGCACCGATCGCCGAGATGACCGTGCGGGCGGCGTCACGCAGTGCCATCAGTGCGTAGGCGAGGTCTTCCGGGATCTCCTCCAGGCGGCCCGGCAGCGCCAGCTCCATCAGCCGTTCGAAGCCCTCGGCGGCGGTCTGCAGCTGGTCGGCGGCCTTCTCGTTGACGAGCTTGGCGGCGCGGCGCACCGCGCGGTTGACCTGGCCGGGCGTGAGTTCGCCGGTGGCGACTCCGGTGACCCGGGAGACGAGCTCGTGCGCCTCGTCCACGATCAGTACCTCGTGCTGGGGCAGCACCGGGGCGCCCTCGATGGCGTCGATGGCCAGCAGCGCGTGGTTCGTGACCACGACCTCGGCGAGCTTGGCGCGCTCGCGGGCCATCTCGGCGAAGCACTCGGCGCCGTACGCGCACTTCGAAGCGCCCAGGCACTCCCGCGACGACACCGACACCTGTGCCCAGGCGCGGTCCGACACGCCCGGGGTGAGATCGTCCCGGTCGCCGCTCTCGGTCTCGTCCGCCCAGTCCCGCATCCGCAGCAGGTCCTGGCCCAGCTTGCTGGTGGGCACGGCGGCCTCGAACTGATCGAAGAGGCCGTCCTCCTCGTCCTGGGGCATGCCCTCGTGGAGGCGGTGCAGGCACAGGTAGTTCGACCGGCCCTTGAGCATCGCGAACTCCGGGCGGCGGCGCAGCAGCGGGTGCAGGGCGTCGACCGTGCGCGGCAGGTCGCGCTCCACGAGCTGGCGCTGCAGCGCGAGCGTGGCGGTCGCGACGACCACGCGTTCCCCGTGCGCCAGCGCGGGCACGAGGTAGCCCAGCGACTTTCCGGTGCCGGTGCCGGCCTGGACCAGCAGGTGGGATCCGTCGTCGATCGCCTCGGCGACCGATTCGGCCATGGTCACCTGGCCGGGGCGCTCCGTGCCGCCGACGGCTGTGACAGCGGCATGCAGGAGTTCGGGGAGTGAGGGCTTCGTCATAGCCCGACCACCCTACGGCCCGGCACTGACAAACGGGTGGTCAAGGCGGGGAGAGGGGGCGGGATCACGACGGGGCTCCTGGGCGGGTTGCGGGGGTGGCTGTGGAGGTTGGCGGGTGATGGGTGGGGTGGGCGCCGGGAGGGGGCGGGTGGTGGTCGGCGACTGGAGGGGATGGGCGTGGCTCGTTGGATTTCGCCGGGCCGGCTCTCCGGGGACTCCCTGGGTCCATGGTCCGGCATCCCAGCGGTTCCTTTGGTACTGCGACTAGTACCGCGACCCCACTCTCCGGCGGCTCCTTGAACTCCGTGGTCCGGCCCATCGGCGGCCCGCTAGCTCCGGCATTCCGGACTCCCCAAATTCGCCCGCCCAAGACCGAAACTCATGGCTCCGGCTGTCCGGCGGTCCCCTCGGTCTCCGGAGCCCCGGCCTCCGCGACTACCTCCCCGGGCCTCCGGCGCCCCCGCACATGACGGTCTCGGCGTCCGAGAACTTTTTTCCGGCACACGGGAACACCCGAACCCCGCCGCTCGTACTCACTGTGAGACGTCAATCACTCAGCGCCACAGATCGTCGCGCAGGACTCGGTCACGGACCATGAGGGCGGCCCGCTTGCCGGGCAGGTCGACCTCGGCCGCGCACCGGAAGCCGGCGCTCAGGAACGCGGAGACGGAGGGGGTGTTGCGAAGATCGGGTTCCGCTACGACGCGCGCGCAGGTGCGACGCCGGTCCAGGATGAGGGCGGCAACGGCTCTGAGCAGGGCCGATCCCAGCCCCCGCCCACGGTCACCGGCAGCACCGACGAGCACATGGATCCCGGTGTCGTGCGGCCGGACCGGATAGTGGCGGGCCAGTGGATCCAGGTCCGCCCGGTAGATCTCCCAATAGCTCATCGGCGTGCCGTCCAGTACTCCGAGGCACGGCACGCTCCGCCCATCGCCGTCGAGTTGGGCGCGTAGGTGGTCCTCCGTCCGGTTCAGGGAACCGGCCAGTTCCCAGAACTCCGCGACGGAGGGGTCGTTCATCCAGCCGTGGATGAGCGGCAGATCTCGCTCGATACATACGGGAGCCAGTTGGAAGGAGCCGACGGGGGTGGCGACCGGCCCCCAGGTGTGGACGCGGTCGAGGAGGTCGGCGGTGCCCCCGGAGAAGAGGGCTACGAATTCGGTGGGCAGGCGAAGGTCCAGCGTGTCCTCGCCGGACTCGGTGTCGATCCGGGTGCCGGGCTCGACAGGGGCGGGGGCGGTGTGGGCGCTCGCATCGGTGGGAGGCACGGCGCGGTCCTCTCTGCGCTTACGAATGGATCTATGAGTGAAGGGGGTTGGCGATGGTGACGTAGACGGACTGGGTGTCGACCGGGCCGACGAGTTCGTCGAGGCCGTGCAGCCGGGTCAGGAGGTTGGCCTTGCAGCGCAGCACCGGTGAATCGAGCAGGTGGCCGGGCAAGGAGGTGCGCAGTGGGGAGGGCCCTGTGGCGAGGTAGGTGAGAAAGCGTCGGAACGCCGCGAGGAGCAGTCGCTCGTCGGCAAGGCGCTGGGAGCCGAAGGCACCGATCAGACCGAGCACGTTGTTGATGGCGAGGTAGTAGGCGAAGCGTTCGTCGGTGACCTCGTCGGAGACGAAGGTGTCGCTGCGCTCGCCGACGCCGGGCAGCCGGGCGTCGAGTTCGGCTCGCCGGGACTCGCGGAAGTAGTAGCCCTGGTTGTCGCGGTAGCGGCCGCCCGCGGGCCAGCCGTCGCCGTCCAGCAGGACCAGGGTGTTCTGCTGGTGGGCTTCGAGGGCGATGCCGGCCTCGCTGTCGAGCCAGAGCACGGGTCGGACGACCTGCTGCAGATAGCGCAGGAACCACTCGGCGGCGACGGCGTCGACCGGTCGGCCGGTGCGGGCGGCGAGCCGCGCCACAAGCCGGGCCAGTCGGGACCGCATGGGCCACGCGTGCTGATCGGCAGCGGATTCGGGACCCGGCTCGGCGGTGGGCCGCGGTGAGACGAGTCCGGCGACGCAGCCGGCGTCGTCTGCCGGGGCGAACGGGTTGTGCCTGATCATCACGTCGAGGCCGGGCACCGGCAGGCCGTCCGGGCCGTCGACGGCGAGCCACGCCGGGTCGCGCACGATGTCGAAGGAGGGGTGTACGGCCTGCCACTGCTTGGACAGTCCGGCGCGCAACAGCCGGTGCACTTCGACTCCGCGCTGGAGTTCCTTGCGCAGGTTCTCACGACGGGAGTTGGTGATGCGCAGGCCCAGCGACAGCTTGAGCATCGTGGGGGCGCCGGACCGGTGCACGGTTCGTACGGAGGAGGTGGGGTGCCAGGCGGGGCCGTGGGGTCCGAGGTCACGCAGGTGTCCGGAGTCGAGCAGGGCGGCGACGGCTTCGCGGTGCCGTACCTCGCGGGCCTGCCAGGGGTGCAGCGGCAGGGCGGTGTATCCGTCGGGCAGCGGCAGGGCGGTATCGGCGAGACGTCGGACGAGGTCGCCGGCCGGGACGGGGCGGCCGCGTTCCGTCCAGGCCGAGTCGGTTACCAGGAGAGAGGGGGCGACAGCCAGCCAGTGCAAGGGAAAGGAGCCGCGCAACTCCGGTGAGTAGAGGCGGACTTCCGATTCGGTCAGGCCTGCCCGGCTCTTGGGGGTCGGGTGCAGGGGGTGGCCGAGGAGGAGTGCCTGTTCGGCGCTGAGGAAGAGGTCGGTGCCGTTGGCGGGGTGCTCGCGCCGGTCGCGGATGAAGCTGGCGGTGTGCCGGAGGGAGTCGGCCACCCTGGCCACGAGGTCTCCGTCGTCGCCGTACCGGTCGGCGCAGGCTTCCGCGGTCCGGATGGTGCCGCCTCCGTCGCCGGGGCTCTCCCGGGCGAGCAACGCCGCGAGGGTGACGGCGTCGACGGGAGGGGCGGTCTCGGGCGCGTCGGCGAACCGGGGCGAACCGAACCGGTGCCAGCCCGTCGGGGACCAGTAGTGGACCGGTGCGATCAGGGAGGTGCCGCTGGCGGGCAGCGGGATGAGAAGGGTGCCGGTCATAGGGGCGGGGAGATCCGTCTCGCGTGCCCAGCAGCGCAGGAGGTTCTCGACGGCTGCGGCCTGGGCCGCGGTGCGAGGGTCGGGATGGTCCAGGAGGTCGCCGCCGGGCTGTGTTCGTCGTGTGAGGTCCACCTTCCGCCTCCGCTGCTGCGGAACCGACTCGGCGAACGATGCGGGGGAGGCAGGGGCGCCCGATTCTCCCGGTTCGTCGGGGGCACCGGAACGGCCGTCGGGAGTGGGGGTGGCGTTCATGACGGCTCCTCGGTGCTCGGGGCGGGGTGGGTGCGGGGTCTTTCGGTCGTCCGCTCGCTCGCCGCTTCGTGGACGCGGAAGGCTGCCTCGGGAGTCAGCCACATCGGTGCCGCAGCAGGGTGGGTGCGATCAATGGGGTTGTCGGGTTGTCAACGGAGGCCGAAGTCGGCCTCCTTGAGCGGAGCGGGGGATCGAGATGGGCATGGGGCATGGCCTCAGGGCTCTCGCCGGGCTCGGGGCCCGGGCGGGGCGGGCGCGGTGGTCAGCCCGAGCGCTGGGCAGGGCTGTGGCATCGTCGGTGCTGTGGGCCGTGGCCCTCGTGGTCGCGGGCCACCGCTGCCACCGCGTCGGTCAGACGGTCCAGGACGGCCGCCGCCTGCTCGTCGCTGAGCGTCAGGGGAGGAAGCAGCCGTACGACGGCCCCGTGACGGCCGCCGAGTTCGACGATGAGCCCCCGCTGGAGGCACTCGCGCTGGACGGCCAGGGCGAGTTCGGGCGCGGCGGGGAGTGGGGTGCGGGTGGCCTCCCATCCGGTCGGTGCCGTGTGAAGGTCGCCGGCAGCGGGCCGCTCAGCCGTAGCTCCGTTACCCTCCGGGTCCACCAGTTCGAGTCCGATCATCAGCCCACGGCCCCGTACGTCCCCCACGCATGCGAACTCGGCCACCGACCGGCGGAGTTCGTCCAGCATGCGGGAGCCGAGACGGTTCGCTCGTTCGGCGAGGCCGTTCTCCCGGACATGGGCCAGGGTGGCGGTGCCCGCGGCCATGGCGAGCTGGTTGCCGCGGAAGGTGCCGGCGTGGGCGCCGGGTTGCCAGACGTCGAGGTCGTCGCGGTAGACGATCACAGCCAGCGGAAGGCTGCCGCCGATGGCCTTGGACAGGACCATGACGTCGGGGGTGATGCCACTGTGCTCGACGGCCCAGAAGGCGCCGGTCCGGCCGACTCCGGTCTGCACCTCGTCGGCGATCAGCGGGATGGACCGGTCCGCGGTGAGCTGCCGCATGCGGCGCAGCCAGTTGTCAGGAGCGGGGATCACCCCGCCCTCGCCCTGGACCGGTTCGAGAATCATTCCGGCGGGCAGCGGTACACCGGACTTGGGATCGTCCAGGAGGGATTCGGTCCAGCGGGCGGCGAGTTCGGCGCCGCGCCGGCCGCCGACGCCGAAGGGGCAGCGGTAGTCCTGAGGATAGGGGAGGCGGGCGACCTGGACGTCGTGGGCGCCGCCGGAGGCGGCCAGGGCTCCGGCCGTCATGCCGTGGTAGGCGCCGGTGAAGGCGAGGATGCCGGTGCGGCCCGTCGCGGCCCGGACCAGTTTGAGGGCGGCCTCGACCGCGTCGGTGCCGGCCGGCCCGCAGAACTGGACCCGGCCCCGGTCGGCGAGGCCGGGCGGGAGGGTGCGGAACAACTCGGTGATGAAGGCGTCCTTGACGGGGGTCGCGAGGTCGAGGACGGAGAGGGGGGCGCCGGAGTCGAGGACTCTGCGGACGGCTTCGAGCACGACCGGGTGGTTGTGGCCGAGGGCGAGGGTGCCGGCGCCGGAGAGGCAGTCCAGATAGCGGCGGCCGTCGGCGCCCTCGATGGTCAGTCCGCGCGCCCGGACGGGGACGATGGGAAGGGCCCTCGCGTAGGTGCGCGCCGAGGATTCGCGCGCCGACTGGCGTCGCAGGATCCCCTCGTGCACGGCACGCGCTTCCCCGCGTGCGCCATCAGCCATCGACTCCGTAACGGCCACGGCCCGTTGTCCTCCCCGCTGTTCAGAGACACGTTGATCCACGGGGACCCGATTCAGGCGGCAGGCCCCCTCACCCGCTACAACCGCGGACGGTTCAGCGGGTTACGGTTTTCCTCGAGATCGTTGTTGTAAAGGGAGCGTTGCCGTGCCGACCCGCGGGGCCAGGCAGCCGACCGAGCACGTTCCGGGACGATGTGGCAGGTCGGACAGCTCGTAGCGAAACCGTTGCCGTTCCATGGGAAGTCCCCCACAGCGAGCGCATAGTGTGTGATGCCGTTCCGAGATGGCCGTGGGTCCGGCATGAACTCCCCGTGGGTCAGCCGCCGGTGCCATGGCCGAAGCGCCGAGTTCCTTCACCACAGGGGGAGTCAAGAGCATGCGATCCATACGGCCGTCGTTCACCGTTCGGCGAGGGAGTGGCACCCGCCGCGCCTCGTCCTCGCTGGCGGCGGTCGCCCTCGTCTCGTCGCTGGCGCTGACCGCCACGGCCTGCGGCGGCGACGACCACGCCGGCGGCACGCCGTCCGCCTCCGCGGCCGCGGCCGGCCCCGGCGACGGAAAGATCAGGATCCCGGACGACCTCAAGCAGAGGCTCAAGGAGCACGGGATCGACATCGACAAGTGGAAGAACGGCGCCTGGAAGAACTGGAACAAGAAGGAGTGGCTGCGCGAGGCCAACGACTTCATCAACCCGATCATCAAGGGTCTGTGGGACCCCAACCGGATGCGTCACGCCAACGACCCGAACAAGGGTGTCAACGACAACGACATCTCCGGTGACCAGGGCGTGACGGACCCGGCCCCGCAGCCGGTGAAGGCGCAGGCGGTATCGGCGCCGTACCACACCAACGCCTCCCCCTTCGGCAAGCTGTTCTTCGACTCCCCCGAGGGCCACATGGTGTGCTCGGGCACGGTCGTGGAGGACCCCGCGCACCCGGGCAAGTCCGACCTCGTCTGGACGGCGGGTCACTGTGTGCACGCCGGCAAGAGCGGCGGCTGGTACCGCAACATGGCGTTCGTGCCCTCGTACAACAACTCCGCCGAGCCGACCGCCCGGTTGCAGAACGCCAGCAGGTCCGAGATCGCCCCGTACGGCGTCTGGTGGGCCGATGCGGCGCAGACCTCGCAGCAGTGGATCGACCAGGGCGGCGCGACCGGCGGCAACGGTGCCTCGTACGACTACGCGGTGGTCCATGTGACGCCGGAGCAGGGCAACGGCGGCAAGTCGCTGGAGGAGACGGTCGGCGGGGCGCTGCCGGTGAACTTCGGCGCCCCGGCGGTGCCGAAGGTGAACAGCATCACCGCGTCCGGCTACCCGGAGGCGGCGCCGTTCGACGGCCAGTTGCTGTACCAGTGCAAGGACAAGCCGGGCCGGCTGTCCCTCAACCGGTCGGACCCGACGATGTACCGGATCGGCTGCACTATGACCGCAGGCTCCTCCGGGGGCGGCTGGGTGGAGACCGGTGCGGACGGCAAGCCGGCGCTGGTGTCCAACACGTCCATAGGCCCGGTGACCTCGGGCTGGCTGGCGGGTCCCCGGCTGGGTGATGTCGCCAAGGGCGTGTACGACTCGGTCAGCAAGAAGTTCGCCGCGCGGTAACCCCGCGCGCGCCGGCATGGCGAAGGCCCGCCGCCCC
>NZ_JBSGDB010000378.1:0-8687 GCF_053602155.1 Streptomyces sp. NPDC004561 | reverse complement strand
CCCGGCACGGACGCCACGGTCAACCGCGCCTACGCGGGCCTCGGCGCCACCTTCGAGCTGTACCTGAAGGCGTACGGCCGCCACTCGATCGACGGCGACGGGCTGCCCCTGGACGCCACCGTGCACTTCGGCGAGAACTACGACAACGCCTTCTGGAACGGCGAGCAGATGGTGTTCGGCGACGGCGACAACGAGGTCTTCCTCGACTTCACCATCCCGGTCGACGTCATCGGCCACGAGCTGACCCACGGCGTCACCCAGCACACCGCGAACCTGACCTACTTCGGCCAGTCCGGCGCGCTCAACGAGTCGCTCTCCGACGTCTTCGGCTCGCTGATCAAGCAGTACACGCTCGGCCAGACCGCCGCCGAGGCCGACTGGCTGATCGGCGAGGGCCTGCTCGCCCCGAGCGTGCACGGCACCGCCCTGCGCTCGATGAAGGCCCCGGGCACGGCGTACGACGACCCGAACCTCGGCAAGGACCCGCAGCCGGCGGCCATGGACCACTACGTCCACACCGGCCGCGACAACGGCGGCGTGCACATCAACTCCGGCATCCCCAACCACGCCTTCTACCTCGCGGCCACGGCCCTCGGCGGCCACTCCTGGGAGAAGGCCGGGCAGATCTGGTACGACGTGCTGACCGGCGGCGAGCTGAAGCAGGACGCCCTGTTCGCCGACTTCGCCACGCTGACCGTGAAGGCCGCGCGCGAGCGCTACGGCGCCGGGGACGAGCTGCAGTCCGTGCAGAAGGCGTGGGAACAGGTCGGGGTGCGCACGCTCTAGTACCGCACACTGGGTCCATGCGGATTCAGGTACGGCGCACGGGCGGTTTCGCGGGCATCGAGCGCCGGGCCGAGGTGGACACCTCGGGCCGGCCCGACGCCCAGGAGTGGCAGGCCCTGGCCGAACGCGTCCTCGCGTCCGGCCGGGCCACGCCCCCGGCGGGTGTCCCCGACGGCTTCGGCTACGAGATCACGGTGGACGGCCGCACGGTGTACGCGGCCGATCCCCGGCTGACCGAGGAGGAGCGGGAGCTGGTCTCCCGCCTGCTGAAGGAGGGGGCCTAGCAGTAGCCGGCCCGCAGGAAGCCGCGCCGGCCGGGTGTGCCGAGGTCCAGGGGGATGTCGACATGGCTCGGGAGGGCGGCGAAGGGCGCGTTCGGGAGGATGAACTCCCGTCCGGTGTAGCGCTCCCGGACCGTCTGCCGGTCGGCGGGCGCGCACACGAGCGGATTGGCGTACGTGTTGTAGCCGAGGCCGGTACCGGTGTTGAGGAATCCGGCGTCCTGGCACTGGTACAGCGCGCCCCGCAGCGCGGCGGCGTCCCGGGGACCGGCGTACCGCGACCGGAACTTGGCGAAGCAGGTCAGCGAGTCCCCGCCGTCGTACGGGGACGGCCCCGCGGCCGCCAGCGCCCCGAGGAACGAACGGTTGCAGCCGATGGCCGCCGACGGGACCGCCCCCTGGAGCAGCCGGTCGCGCCGGCATCCGGTCACGTTCTGGAACGCGCCGACGACGTCCTCGCCGCGGCGGAGCCGGGAGTACGCGACGACGAGGTCCCGCTGGGCGGCGAGCGGGAACGCCCCCGTCTCCCCGAACTGCTCGTCGAGCAGCCGGAACCAGGTCTCGAAGGCCGGCACCAGCGCCCGCACCCCGGTCGGCACGGTGTACACGGCCAGATCCGTCGGGGTGGACCAGGTCTCCAGGCCCGGGTAGCCGACGTACGACAGGATCCCGACGCCGGTCTTCGGCGGCTGGTCGCCGTAGCGCCTGCGCAGCTCCAGGTACCGCTCCAGGTTGGTGCCTGAGCCGGCCCACGCGTAGCGGAAGCCGCTCGGGTAGGGGGAGGTGTCGCCCCGGGTGTGCGTGGTGCCGAACAGGGACGGCGACACGCAGCGGACCTGACGCGCGTTCCACGCGGCCCGGTACTCGGCCGGCGTGGAGATGCAGCCGTCGGCGGGGGCGGCCGTGCCGCGGCGGGGGCCCGCGAACGCGCTGGGCGCACCCGCGAGGACGGCCGGCAGGCACACCGCGAGGACGGCCCACGAGCGTGCGCGCGATCCACGGGACCGCTGTCGGTGATTCATGCGGCTCAGTCTCGGAACACCGGCTTCCCCTTTGCCAGTCCGCTGCTCCAACCGGCCGACAGAGCTTCATCACCAAGGCTTCGTCAGTTATGCGGTGGCGCACGGCCGTTGACTTCCCTTACCGGGGGTAAGGATGATCCGGCCATGGCGACTGACGCAGGCAATCCGATACCTCGGTTCCCGGCCGGCTTCCTGTGGGGCGTGTCGACCTCCGCCCATCAGATCGAGGGGGCGGCCGACCGGCGCGAGGCGTCCGTGTGGGACGTGTTCGCCGCCGAGCCGGGCCGGGTGAAGGACGGTTCCACGGCGGCGGTGGCCTGCGACCACTACCACCGCTACCCCGAGGACGTGGTCCTCCTCGCCGGGCTCGGCGTGAACGCCTACCGCTTCTCGGTCTCCTGGCCCCGCGTCAACTCCCCCGGCGGGCTGGACTTCTACGACCGCCTGGTGGACGAGCTGTGCGCGGCGGGCGTACGGCCGGTCCCCACCCTCTTCCACTGGGACCTGCCCGCCTCGCTGGACTGGCTGGACCGCGACACGGCGGCCCGGTTCGCCGACCACGTGACGGTGGTCGCCGAGCGCCTCGGCGACCGGGTCGCCAAGTGGATCACCCTCAACGAACCCGCCGAACACACCCTGCTGGGCCACGCCCTCGGCGCCCACGCCCCCGGCAGGCGGCTGCTCTTCGACGCCCTCCCGGTCGCCCACCACCAGCTCCTCGCCCACGGCCTCGCGGTACGGGCGCTGCGCGCGGCCGGGGCGACGGACATCGGCATCGCCAACTCCCACGGCCCCACCTGGCCCGCCTCCGCCGAGCCGGCCGACGTGGAGGCGGCGGGCTTCTACGACCTCCTGCTCAACCGCCTGTTCGCCGAGCCCGTCATCCTCGGCGCGTACCCGGACGGCATGGGCGAGTTGATGCCCGGTGACGTACAGGCCGACCTGAAGGTCATCGCCGAGCCCGTCGACTGGTACGGCGTCAACTACTACGCGCCGTCCCTGGTGGGCGCCCCCCGGGGCACCGAGACCGAGTTCGGCGGGCTCACCATGCCCGCCGAACTCCCCTTCTCCGTCCGCGAGATCGAGGGCCGTCCGGTGACCGACTTCGGCTGGCCGGTCGTCCCCGAGGCCCTGACGGAACTGCTCACGGCCTTCCGTGACCGCTACGGCGACCGGCTCCCCCCGATCGTCATCACCGAGAACGGCTGCTCCTACGACGGCGTCGACGACCAGGACCGCATCACCTACCTGGACGCCCACATCCGCGCCCTGCACACCGCCCTGCGGGCCGGGGTGGACGTGCGCGGCTACTTCGTGTGGTCCCTCCTGGACAACTTCGAGTGGGCCGAGGGCTACGCGCGCCGCTTCGGTCTCGTGCACGTGGACTACGCGTCGCTGGAGCGCACCCCGAAGGCGTCGTACCACTGGTTCCGGGACGTGCTCCGGGCGCAGGGATGACCACCGCCCGCGTCTCGGCCGCCCTGGCCGAGCCGGTCGAACCGGTCGGGCGGGGCTGGACGGCGGCCCTGTCGCTGGCCAACGGGGCGATCTGGGTGGGCTGGTTCGGCCCGCTGCAGATCCTGCTCGCCTCCCAGGCGAAGGACTTCGCGCCCGGCTCCGGCATGTCCAAGGAGACGATGCTGGCGTGGGTGACCGGCGCGGGCGCGGTGGTCTCCCTGCTGGCGAACCCCTTCTTCGGCGCCCTGTCGGACCGTACGACCGCCCGCCGGGGCCGCCGTACGCCGTGGATCGTGGCCGGGACCGCGGGCGGCGCGCTGTCGCTGCTGCTGCTCGCGGGTGCGGGCGGCATGTGGTCCATGGCGGCCGGCTGGTGTCTGGTGCAGCTCACCCTGAACGCGGCCTTCGCGGCGGTCACGGCGGCCGTCCCCGACCGGGTGCCCCGGTCCCAGCGGGGCGCGGTGGGCGGCTGGCTGGGCGCGGCGCAGATCCTCGGTGTGGTCGGCGGTACGGGCCTGGCGACGGCGGCGGGCGGGACCGGCGCCGGGTACGCGGCCTGCGCCGTGTTCACGGTTGCGGGCGTGCTGCCGTACGTCCTGCGCCACGAGGATCCGCGGCTGTCACCGAAGGACGTCCCGCCGTGGTCCCGGCGGGACTTCCTCGCGGGTTTCCGGCTGAGCCCGCGCCGCCATCCCGACCTGGGCTGGGCCTGGCTGACCCGGTTCCTGATCAACCTCAGCAACTCGCTCGTGCTGCTGTACCTCCTCTACTACCTCCGCGACCGCCTCCACCGGCCCGACCCCGGTCAGGGGGTGCTGGTCCTGACGGCGGTCAACAGCCTGACGCTGATGGCGACGGTCGTGGCGGGCGGCGTGTGGTCGGACCGGGTGGGCCGGCGCAAGCCGTTCGTCGTCTGGTCGGGCGTGCTGATGGCGGTGGCGACGGGCGCGCTCGCCGGCTGGCAGACCTGGCCGGGCGCGGTCGTGGCGGCCGCCGTCCTCGGCATCGGCTTCGGCGTGTTCACCTCGGTCGACTTCGCGCTGATGACGGACGTCCTGCCGAAGGCGCTGGACCGCGGCAAGGACCTCGGCGTGATCAACGTGGCCAACGCCCTGCCCCAGGTCGCGGCCCCCGCCCTCGCCGCGCCCGTCGTGACCTACCTGGGCGGCTACCGGGTGCTGTACCTGGTGGCGGCGGTGATCGGGCTGGCGGGGGCGGTGCTGGTGGGGCGGATCCGGGGAGTCGACTAGCGCTGTCGCGGCACTAGAGGGCGCCGGCGTCGCGGGCGGTCCAGACGCTGGGGTAGAGGGGCCGGAATCCGAGGTCCCGGCGGATCCGCTGGTTGGACATGATCCCGAACCAGGGGTCGGGATCGGTGCGGGTGTGCATGTCCGCGGGCACCTCGACACCGTTGAGCCGGTGCAGCTCGACCGCCGTGACGGGGGCGTCGTCGGCGATGTTGTAGACCGGGCCGTTCACCGCCGGGGCGTACAGCAGCCGCATCAGCCCCTGGGCGACGTCCGCGTGGTGGGCCATCTGGAGCCGCTGGGCGGGGGCCCAGTGGGCGGCCCAGCGGAGGGAGTCGGCGAGGTGGGGGTCCCGCTCGCCGTAGACGAAGGGCAGCCGCCCGATCCGCACCTCCAGGCCGTCGAGCGCGAGCAGCTCCCGCTCGGCGGCCGCCTTGGACTCGGGGTAGGCGCCCCACAGTTCGCCGCCGGGCCGGCTCTCGTCGTCCTCGGTGAGCGGGCGGCCGCGTCCGGTGCCGTACACGTTCCCGGTGCTGACCTGCACGAACCGCCGTACTCCGGCGCTGCGCGCGGCCCGCCCGAGCGCCACCGCCGCGTCCCGGTTGACGGCCCAGGCCTCCTCGTCGGGGACCCCGCGGAAGGACGCGGCGACGTTCACGACGGCGTCCGCCCCGGCGACGGCCTTGCCGAGCGCCTCCTCGTCCCGCAGGTCCCCGAGGACGACCTCGGCGCCCAGCGCGGCGAACGGCTCCCCGCGGGCCGCGTCCCGCACGAGCACCCGTACCCGCTCCCCCGTCTCGGCCTGGGCCAGCAGCCGGGGCACGAACCGCCGCCCGACCTGACCCGTGGTACCGGTGACAAGAGTGATCACGACGATCTCCTTCCGTTCTGGTGCCACCACCCTCGTCCGCCTCCGGCCCGGCCGGGAGAGACCTCCCGATCAGGGGATCGGCGGTCCCTGGATAAGCCGGGCCACCGGGGCCACCCTGGAGGAATGGACCGCTCCGAACTCGCCGACTTCCTGCGCCGCGGCCGGGCCCGCCTCGACCCGTCCGACGTCGGCCTCGCACCCGGCGCCCGCCGTCGCACCCCCGGTCTGCGCCGGGAGGAGGTGGCGGCGCTGGCCGGGATGTCCGTGGACTACTACACCCGCCTGGAACAGTCGCGCGGCCCGCGCCCGTCCCGCCAGATGCTCACGGCACTGGCCCGCGCGCTGCGGCTGACCGGCGACGAACGGGACCACCTCTTCCACCTGGCGGGCGAGCAGCCTCCGCGCCGCAACGCCCTGTCCTCCTCCCACGTCCGCCCGGGCCTGCTGCTGGTCCTGGACCGGCTGCACGACACCCCGGCGCAGGTGGTCACGGACTGCGGCGAGGTGCTGGCGCAGAACGCCCTGTCGAGGGCCCTGTCCGGGGACTCCTTCGCCCGGCCGCCGCGCGAGCGCAATCTGATCCGCCGTTTCTTCCTGGACCCCACCGCGCGCGACCTCTTCCCGCCGGAGGACGTCCCGGACCTCGCCCGCTCCCACGTGGCCGGCCTCCGCGCGGTGGCGGCGGCCCGGCCCGACGACCCCGAGGCGGCCGCCCTGGTGAGTGAACTCCGCACCGGCAGCGAGGAGTTCGCCCGCCTCTGGGCCGACCACGAGGTGGCTGTGCGCCGCGCCGCCACCAAACGCTTCCGGCACCCGGTCGTGGGCCTCCTGGAACTCGACTGCGAGGTCCTCCTGAGCCACGAGCACCGCCAGCTCCTCGTCATCCACACGGCCCGCCCGGGCACGGAGTCCCACGAGAGGCTCCAGCTGCTGCGGGTGGTGGGCCTTCAGGACATGACCGCCGGGGGAACGACGACCCTGCTGGACTGACCCGGCCGCCGGCGCGTGTTCCTCCCGCGTCCCCGTTTGCCCACCCGCCTCCCCCGGGCACCACTGGTGCGGGGAACACTGGGGGGAGGCCGGGATGCGGGACATCGGCTGGGGGCTCGGGCTGAGTTGTGTCGGCTACATGCTGATCGTCTACATCACCAGCAGAGGGCTGATCGCGGCCCCGCGGTACCGCCTGCTGCAGGCGCGTGTGCGCGACTGCCGGGCGAGGGCCGAGGCGCTGGCGGTCCTCAGCGGGGACGACCTCACGGCGCGGGCGGAGCTCGCCTCGGTGACGAGCCGGCTGGACGACCTGGAGAAGGGCGGCACGGTGGTCTGGCGGCTGAGCTCCCGCTTCGGGGTGATCGCGATCCCGCTGTCGAAGACCGCCGCGGCCTGGCGCGTGCTGCACACGGCGGAGCGCCGGCTGCTCGGCATCGAGACGGAGGAGGAGTTCCGGGTCCAGCGCCAGGCCTTCCGGCGGGTGCTGGCCGCCTCCGCCGCCCCGGAGGACACGGCCCTCGCGGAGCGACTCGCACAGGACTCGGAGGCCGGGGCCGCCGCAGCCGCGCCCGGGGCCCGCGCCCTGGTCCTGGCCGCCGCGCAGCGCGTCCACGACCTGGAGGACACCGCGTCCGAACAGGACTACGAGCAGCAGCGCATCGCCCTGTGGCTGGCCCTGACCGGCCTCTGCGCGATCCTGCTCATCGGCCGGGTCTTCGACCACCGGGAGACGATGCTCCTCGGCGCGCTGGGCGGCTTCCTCTCGCCCGTCATCGGGGTGCTGCGCTCGCAGCGGGCGTCGTCCTGGGGTGTCCTGGTCCTCGCGCCGGTGGGCGGCGCCCTCGCCGCGGTCGGCGGCCTGCTGCTCGTCCGCATGCTCGCCGACCCGGAACTGAACCTGCTGGGTCAGGTCTTCCTGGAGAACTCCTGGAACGCGCCCACCCGCCCGATGGCCCTGGCCATGGCCCTGCTGTTCGGCTTCTCGGGCACCCTGTTCTCCCGTCTGGCCCTCACCGCCACGGGCCAGTTGACGGGTCCGGCGCCCCGCTCGGCGTGACGGAAGGAGGTCAGAAGCCCAGCTTGCGCAGCTGCTTCGGGTCGCGCTGCCAGTCCTTGGCCACCTTCACGTGCAGGTCGAGGAAGACCGGCGTGCCCAGCAGCGCCTCGATGTGCTTGCGGGACTTGATGCCGACCTCCTTCAGGCGCTTGCCCTTGGGGCCGATGATGATGCCCTTCTGGCTGGGGCGCTCGATGTAGACGTTGGCGTGGATGTCCAGGAGGGGGCGGTCCGCGGGGCGGTCCTCGCGCGGGAGCATCTCCTCGACGACCACCGCGATGGAGTGCGGCAGTTCGTCCCGTACACCCTCCAGCGCGGCCTCGCGGATGAGCTCCGCGATCATGACCTGCTCGGGCTCGTCCGTGAGGTCGCCCTCGGGGTAGAGGGCCGGGCCCTCGGGGAGAAGGGGGATCAGGAGGTCGGCCAGGAGGTCGACCTGCTTGGAGCCGACCGCCGAGACCGGGACGATCTCCGCCCACTCGATGCCCAGGTCCTTGCCCAGCTGGTCGATGGCGATCAGCTGCTCGGCGAGGGTCTTGGAGTCGACCAGGTCGGTCTTGGTGACGATGGCGACCTTGGGGGTCTTCCTGATGCCCGCCAGCTCCTTGGCGATGAAACGGTCACCGGGGCCGATCTTCTCGTTCGCCGGCAGGCAGAAGCCGATCACGTCGACCTCGGCCCACGTCGTGCGCACGACGTCGTTGAGACGCTCGCCGAGCAGCGTGCGCGGCTTGTGGAGGCCGGGGGTGTCCACCAGGATCAGCTGGGCGTCGGGCCGGTGCACGATCCCGCGTACCGTGTGCCGCGTCGTCTGCGGCTGGTTGGCGGTGATCGCCACCTTCTGCCCGACCAGAGCGTTCGTGAGGGTGGACTTGCCCGCGTTGGGGCGGCCCACGAAGCAGGCGAAGCCGGCGCGGTGGACGGTCTCGGCCGGCTGCTCGGATGACTGGGTGCGAACGCTCATGCCGTTCATTG
>NZ_JBSGDB010000377.1:0-8702 GCF_053602155.1 Streptomyces sp. NPDC004561 | reverse complement strand
AGCGGCTCAGTGGGCCGGCGGCTGTCCCGCACCACGTGCCGGACGCGGGCTTCGGACCAGGCCCCGCGCACCGCCGTGCCCGGGGCCCGGGAGCGCGCCGCCTCCCGTATCCCTCGAGCCGGGCGCTCGTCCGGGCGCACCGTCCCGAACCCTTACCCACCATTACGGGCGTACCGGCGTCCCGGATGCGCCACCGAGCGGCGAAGACGCTCGGCGCTCGGTGGCGTGACCCGCACGTCGGCCAGTTGTTCAACGGAACTGCGCGCGTGTTCCCGTGAGTTCGAGGACGCGTCGCGGCTGGGCCCGCAGGTTGGACAGTTCGAGGAGCCCGCCTCGCGCGTCGGTGAGCCGGCGCAGGTTCTGCAGCAGGCGCAGGCCGCTGGCGTCCATGAACGGCACGTTCGCGAGGTCCAGGCAGAGGACGCGGTCGCGAACGCTCACCGCGTCCGTGACCTGCGTTATCCGCGGACAGGTGTCGAAGTCCAGTTCGCCCGTCACCGTGACCACGGTTCGCTCGGCATGGTTGCTGACGCGCACATAGAAAGACGGCATGGACAAACCACCGTTCGGGATCAAAGCCCATTACGGTCGGCTCCCACTGCCGGAAGTAGGCCGTCACGCGCGCGGCGTACGGTGCCGCTCACAGCCGAGCAAGACCACCCGCACCGTTCACCGGCCACCGTGCTGTCATCGCGAGGCGACGCGGGGTCTCCCACCAGACCAGGCTGGTTCTCCCCACAGCGTGTCACAACGAGGGCAACGGCACCAGGGCGCCCATGTGTCCGCCGGGTGAGACCGGGTCAGAAACGAATCGGGGCCGTCCGACGACGGCGCCGGGCCGTCGTTCGAGTTCGTTCTCGCCAGGGCCTGCCCCTGTTGCTCCTAGGGCCGGGGCTCTGCGCGTGTCCTCCGGCGAACGAGCCGCCGCCCCCGCCGTCGGTGGCCGGAAGACCCCGTGGATAAGACACTGTCCGTGAGCGGTTGCCGTTCGGCGGACCAGGACCGGAGGCGAGGGCAGCCATGGCGAGACCGATCTGGACCGGGGTCCTGACCTTCGGGCTGGTCACGCTGCCCGTGGGGCTCTACACCGCCACCGAGGACCACGGCGTGCACTTCCACCAGCTCCAGCGCGGCACGTCGGACCGGATCCGCAACAAGCGGGTCAACGAGCGCACGGGCAAGGAGGTCGACACCGACCGGATCGTCAAGGGCTACGAGTTCGGCGACGGAGAGTACGTGATCGTGGAGCCCGAGGAGCTGGAGGAGATCGCGCCCGGACGGTCCAAGGTGATCGACATGGCCGGGTTCGTCGATCTTCACCAGGTCGAGCCGGTCTACTTCGGCCGCACGTACTACGTCGGCCCGCGCGGCAAGGAGTACACGAAGGTGTACGAGCTGATGCGGGCGGCCCTGGAACGGTCCGACAAGGCGGGCATCGCCACGCTCACCATGCGCGGCAAGGAGTACCTGACCGCGTTGCGCGCCCAGCCGGACGTCCTGGTCCTGCACACCCTGCACTGGGCCGACGAGGTCCGCGACCCGGCCGGCGTGGTGGACCTCCTGCCGGAGCGGCGCACGAAGACGAGCGACAGGGAACTGCGGACGGCCGAGCAGCTGATCGACGCCCTCACCATCGACTGGAACCCGGGCGACTACCGCGACACCTACGAGGAGCGCGTCAAGCGGCTCGTCGCCGCGAAGCAGAAGGGCGAGGAGGTCGTGGGCGAGCCGGAGCCGCCGGAGGCGACCAACGTCATCGACCTCATGGAGGTGCTCAGCCGCAGCGTCGAGCAGAGCCGTTCCAAGGGCCGCGGGTCCGCCAAGGGCGCCGGGAAGGGCCGCGGCGGCGACCGGAAGGCGGCCGAGGACCTGTCGTCCCTGTCGAAGGCGGAGCTGTACGAACGGGCGAGCGCGGCGGAGGTACCGGGCCGCTCGAAGATGACGCGGGCGCAGCTCATCGAGGCGCTGGGCGCGGCTGCCTGAGGACACGCGCGGTCGGCGGGCCCCGGTGCTCCTCGGCGTACCGGTCGCTCACGCCGGTGGCGGACCCGTCCAACTCGGCTTCCCGCGGCTCCGGTTCCGGGTTCTCCAGTCCCTGGACGGCGAAACCGACGGCGTGTTCGGCCATCAGCCGGGCGTCCTGGCGCACGGTCGTCAGGCCGATCGGCATGAGATGGGACAGGTGGCTGTCGTCGTAGCCGACGACGGAGAGGTCCCGGGGCACCTCGACACCGGCCCGGGTCAGCGCCATCAACAGGCCCATCGCGTTGCGGTCGTCGCCCGCGAGGACGGCCGTCGGCAGCGGCGCGCCCAGGTAGGCGGAATCGGCCTCGGGGCCGAGCAGGATGAGGGCCTCGCCGCGGTGGCCGAGCAGGGCCTCGACCGCCTTGGCCTCGCTGCGGCCCTCGGCGGCGGCGGAGAGCAGGACGTCGTAACCGAGGCGTTCGGCCTCGGGGTAGATGCCCTTGATGAGGTCCGCGTGGAAGGACTGGTGCACGGTGAACATGACGCCGAGGGTGCGGCCGCGGGCGAGCAGCCGGGCGGCGCGGCACGCGAACTCCCGCACCTGCGGCTCATCGGTCTCACCGTGGGAGAGGGCTCCACGCGCCTGTGATCCGGAGCCGCGCGCCATGTCGCCACGGAGTCGGTCACGCGGGCCGATTCGGGCCGATCGACGGTAGTGAGGTGCGTCACTCGTATGGGTGCATGGGGGCCCGCCGTCCGTGGCATACGGGAGGTAGCGTCGTTCGCCAGCAGTGTGATGTTTGCCATGTGTGGTGATGGAAGCGGGATTAACGGGCAACGTTCCCCTTCATGTCCCACGCCAACCCTCTGCGGCAGGTGATTCGATGACCACGGCGACGACCCGGGCGCTCCGGACGCCGCCCACCCGAACCGGTGCGACGACCGCCCGGTTCCCACCGGCCGCCATTCCTTCTCTGCCATCCCTGACCGGACTGCGGTGGATGGCCGCGATGCTGGTGTTCGGGCTGCACGTGAACAATTTCGGCTACTTCGGAGGCACCGGCGGCCACCTCGTTTCCTGGGGATTCGGTGCCGGTGCCACGGGAGTGTCGTTCTTCTTCGTGTTGTCCGGATTCGTGCTGACCTGGTCGGCACGGCCACGCGACAGTGCGCTCGGCTTCTGGCGCCGCCGCATCGCCCGCATCTACCCCGTGCATCTGGTCACCTGCGCCGTTGCCCTGCTCATGACGTACACGCTGGACCAACACTCGCAGCCCGCGCCCAAGCAGGCGCTGGCCAATGTGCTGCTGCTGCACTCCTGGTGGCGCCCCTGGTGGCAGACCCTGAACCCGGTCAGCTGGTCCCTCGCGTGCGAGGCGTTCTTCTACGCCTCCTTCCCGCTGCTGATCCTGCTGCTGCGCCGCCTCGGCCCGCGCGGGTCGGCTGCGCTGGGCGCGCTGTCGCTGGCGGCGATCCTGGTGCTGGCCAGGGCGGACGCCCACCACTGGTGGACGTACGCGCTGTACTCCTTCCCCGCCGCCCGGCTGCCCGAGTTCGTCCTCGGGGCGGTGACCGCGCGGCTGGTGCTGCTCGACAAGTGGCGCGGGCCCGGTCTCGAGGCCTCGCTCGCCCTGGCGATCATCGGCTACTTCTACGTGCCGCAGGTCGCGCCCGGCTACTCCGCCACGGTGTGCACCATCACCGGGTTCGCCCTGCTCATCCCGGCGGCGGCCGTCGCCGACATGCAGGGGCTGCCGTCCCTGTGGCGGCACCGGCGGATGGTGCGGCTCGGGGAACTGTCGTTCGCCTTCTACATGATCCACCTGCTGGTGCTGCGCGCCGCCACCCATCTGCTGGGCACGAAGCCGCACTTCGGCGCCCTGGCGGGGGTGGCCGTCACCGCGACCGCGTTCGCGGTGTCGCTCGGGCTGTCCTGGCTGCTGTACGAGGCGGTCGAGTGCCCGGCCAGACGGCTGCTGCTGCGCCGACGGCGCCGGCCGGCTCCTCAGCAGGAGCCGCAGCCTCAGCCGGAACTGGCCGCGGCCGCGCACGAGGCTCCGGCCGCCGCGACCGACTGAGCCGGCCGCGCGCCGTCGAAAAAGTGCCAGCCGGTCCGTCCGGAAAGGGCCCCTGGGGGTGTCCGGCGGGGGCGTGGGGCGTGTCGCGGCGGGACCTCGGCGGGGAGCGCCAACCGCTCTCCACCGGCCCGCCGGCCGACCGCCACCGCCCTCGGGCCGCGCCGTGCGACCTGGTGTTCCGCCGCGGCCGCCCCTAGGTTCTCCGCATCGGGAGAGGGGGCCGGATGGACCGGAGCATCCGGACGGTGGACGACGTACTGCGGCTCCTGGACGGCCTGTTCGCACCGGAGGCCGACCGCTGGACGGGCGGCGCGGCCGCCTGGTGGGACGGTTTCTATGCGAACCGGGACAGACCGGTGCCGTTCTTCGCGGCGAAGCCGGACGAGAACCTGGTGTCGTACCTGGACCGGGGTCTGATCACGCCCGGCCGGGCGTTGGACCTCGGCTGCGGCCCGGGCCGGAACGCGCTGCACCTCGCCGCGCGCGGCTTCGAGGTGGACGCCGTCGACCTCTCCCCCACCGCGATCGGCTGGGCCGAGGAACGCACCCGGGCCGCGGGCGCCGCCGTCCGCTTCCACCGCGGTGACGCCTTCGCCGCGGACGCCCTTCGCGGCCCGTACGGGCTGATCTACGACTCCGGGTGCTTCCACCACCTGCCGCCGCACCGCCGGGTCAGCCACCTCGCCCTCCTGGAGCGTGCGCTGGCGCCGGGCGGGCACTTCGCGCTCACCTGCTTCGCCGCGGGGCGCATGGGCTCGGAACTCCCCGACGCGGCCTTCTACCGCGAGCCCGGTCCGCACGGCGGCCTCGCCTACACGCCAGAGGCGCTGCGCCGGGTCTTCTCCGGTCTGGAGGAGGTCGAACTGCGCGCCATGCGGCAGGAACCGGCGGACTCCGCGCTGTTCGGGGAACCGTTCCTGTGGACGGCCCTGTTCCGGCGCCCGGACTAGCCGGTGCCGTGTCCTCCGCCGAATTGGTGCTGGCCAGCACAGCTTGAATTGCCCGCTTTCCACCAGGTGAAACCCGCACATCGGGGACACGGGCGGCGGGACCGAAAAGGTCCGGCACTCGACGGCCGTTCGCACTCCCGGGTGACGTCGGTAACACCGAGGAGAGTCCGGCGCGATCCGGGGTAGACGGGCCCCGACACCGGCCCGGTGGGGATCCCGCCGGGCCGACACCGCTCGACGCAACGAAGGAGCCGGGTCGACGTGCGCGGGAAAGAGACCGGGGTGGGCCCGTCCCCCACCCCTCCGCACCGGTGGTTGCGCGGTACTGAAGTGCCGCGCCCCTTGGCTCAGACCGACCGGCACCCCGAGGCCCCGGCCTCCGGGAACACCCCGGCCACCCGCCCCGGGACGGCACCCGGGCCGCGGGCCATAGCCGCGCCCGGGCATGCCCCGTCGGGACTGCCGGCGAGCGTGCGCGGGCCGATGCCGTCGTGGTGTTCCGGGACGAGCGGCACCCGCACCCGCGATGCGGAGGCGGGCGCGGTGGACGTACGGCCCCACAGCGCTTCCGGCGACTCCGTGGCCCTGGCGGCCTCGCCGGGCGCCGGACCGGCGTGGAAGGCGGCCACGGCCCCCCTCTCGCGGGCGCCGGGACGCCCGCCGGCGTACTAGGCGGCGGAACGACGGCACGTGACGCGGCGTCGGATCCCGCGGCCGCGCCCGGCGCCGTCCCGCGGTGCGGTCCGAGGCGGCGCCCGGGAACCGGGGGCCGGGATGTGCCGGCCTGAGAGCACTGACTACTGTTGCCGGACGACAATGATCGACTCGGGGCCGGCCGACCGGCGGCACCCGACTGTTGCGAGAGAGAGGATCGAGAGTGCCGGAACAGGACGCGGCGGAGGAATCGGCGCCGCAGCTGGTGAGTTCCTTCCTGGAGCAGCGCCGGGAGCAGATCGCCCAGCGCTGGGCGGACGCTCCCCTGTTCCGCTCGGTCTTCACCGTCTCCCGTGACGAGGCGGTCGAGGCGTGCAAGGCCGTGGTGGACGCCCTGTCCGACGTGGCCATGAGCGGACGACTGGAGGACGTCGCCGCGGCCGGTTACCTGCCGGTGCGCGAACAGCTGGGGCGCATGACCCAGACCCGGGCCAGGACCGGATCGACGCCGTCCCAGATCGCCGACGAGGTGGCCGCGCTGCGCGCGCCCGCGGTGGAGCTGCTGCGCGCGGAGTTCGCCGACCCCTCCGCGCCGCAGGCCCGGGAGAGCCTGCTGGCCCTGACCCTGCTCCTGGGCACGCTGCGCCTGGTGGTGATGGAGACCGCCCTGGACGCGGGCACGGAGCTGATCGAGCGGCAGCGGCAGCAGCTGCTCGAAGTGGCCACGCCCGTCATCAAGTTGTGGGAGGGCACGGTCGCCGTACCGCTGATCGGGACCCTGGACAGCGCGCGCAGCCAGATCGTCATGGAGTCGCTGCTGGAGGCCATCGTCGACCAGCGCGCCCGGTACGCGATCCTGGACATCACCGGCGTGCCCACGGTCGACTCGCTCGTCGCCCAGCACCTGATGAAGACCGTGGCCGCGGCGCGGCTGATGGGAGCCGAGTGCATCGTCTCCGGCATCCGCCCGGCCATCGCGCAGACGATCGTGCAGCTCGGCATCGACCTGGGCTCGGTACTCACCCGGTCGTCGCTCGCCGACGCGCTGGCCTACGCGCTGGGCCAGCAGGGCATCGAGGTCTCCCGTGCGGACGCGGGTGCGAGCGTCCGGTGAACCAGCCCATCCCCGCTCAGCCCGCCCCGGTCCCCGTGCTCGCCCTGGGCGACGTCCTGCTGGTCTCGCTGCAGGGCGAGCTGCACGACGGCATGGCCGAGCGGCTGCAGCAGGACATCACCAGCCGCATCGCCACCACCAGGGTGACCGGCGTGGTGATCGACATCTCCGGAGTGGACATCGTCGACTCCTTTCTCGGCCGGGTGCTCGCGGAGATCGCCTCCACGGCCCGGCTGCTGGCCGCCCGTACGGTCCTGGCCGGCATGCGGCCCGCGGTGGCGATCACCCTGGTCGAGCTGGGACTCACCCTGCCCGGTCTGGTCACCGCGCTGGACGTCGACCGGGCCGTGGAACTGCTGTCCCAGGGGGGGACATGATGCAGTCGTCCGGCCAGGTGTCCGCGACCAGCCTGCCCATCGGCTCGGACGCGGATCTCGCCTGGGTCCGGCAGCAGGTGCGGCAGTGCGCGGCGCAGCTCGGCTTCGGCCTCGTCCAGCAGACCAAGCTGGTCACGGCGGCGAGCGAACTGGCCCGCAACACCCTGGTGCACGGCGGCGGCGGCCGGGCGGAGATCACTCCGCTGCACAACGGCCGTACCCGGGGCCTGAAGATGTCCTTCATCGACAGCGGTCCCGGCATTCGCGACCTGGAGATGGCCATGACCGACGGTTACACCAGCGGGGGCGGCCTGGGGCTCGGACTGAGCGGCGCCAAGCGGCTCGTGCACGAGTTCAGCGTGGACACCGAGCCCGGCCGGGGCACGACCATCACGGCCGTCGCCTGGGTGGCGCAGGTTCCCTCGTCGCGTCCGGGAGTGGAATGAGCCGGGTGTGGGAGATCCCGGTGCACGACTCCACCCGGGTGCGGGACGCCCGTGCGGCGGTCCGGGAGGCGTGCGGGCAGGCGGGGCTGGACCCGGAGCGCGCGGCGGCCGGGGAGCTGGTCGTCACCGAGCTGGCCACCAATCTGCTCAAGCACGCGGGCGGGGGCAGCATGGTGGTCAACCTCGTGGCGCCGCCGTCGGGTACGGGCACCTCGGTGCAGCTCTTCTCGCTCGACCACGGGCCCGGCATCGCGGATGTCACCACGGCGCTGCGCGACGGCTACACCACCGCCGGGACCTCCCTCGGGGCGGGCCTGGGCAGTTGCCAGCGGATCGCGAACTCCTTCCACCTGTACGGCACCCCGGGCCGCGGGACGGTGGCCACCGCCCGGATAGACCCGGAGCCGGTCGGCCGCCGGCGGCCGGCGGCGGATGTGCCGGCGGGCGGGATCGCCGTGTCGCTGGCGCAGTCCGACGAGTGCGGCGACGCCTGGACCTGGGTGCGCTGCGGCGGGCTGCTGACGCTGCTGCTCGCCGACGGTCTCGGGCACGGCCCCAAGGCCGCGCACGCCTCCGCCGCGGCGGTGGCGGAGCTGCGCCGCACCGCGCACCTGCCGCCCGTGGACATCCTGCGGCGGCTGCACACCGCCCTGCGCCGCACCCGGGGGGCGGCGGTGACCGTCGCCCAGGTGGACGCGGAACGGGCGGAACTCAGCTTCGCCGGGGTCGGCAACGTCGGCGCCCGGCTGCGGACCGGGGGCGGCTGGACGTCCCTGGTCTCGCATCCGGGGATCGTCGGGGCGTACTTCCCGGCACAGGTCCCCGTGCGCAGGGTGCCGTGGCACGCGGACAGTCTGCTCGTCGTGCACAGTGACGGACTGCCCAGCCGCTGGACGCCTCCGGAGGACCCGCACCTGCTCGCCCACGATCCGTCGGTGCTGGCCGCCGCCATCCTCCGGGACGCGGGCAGCCCCGCCCGACCCCTACGCGACGACACCAGCGTGGCCGTACTGGCCCCCGACCGCCGGACCAGCGCCCATGACAGTCACCTCTGACACCTGGACCCTCGCCGGCGCCGCCGACGCGGCCCGCGCCCGTGCCCTGCTGGCGCGGCTAGC
>NZ_JBSGDB010000376.1:0-8715 GCF_053602155.1 Streptomyces sp. NPDC004561 | reverse complement strand
CAGCCGGATCGCGTACGCGCCCTGGCGAAGCCTCGCCCCCGAGACCCCTGGTCGCACCCGGAGGCGGCCGCCCTGGACCGGCTGTCCGTGGCCGGCTGGCTGCGCTCCCAACACGCCACACCGGCCGTGGTGCGCCTGTGGGACATCGGTCAACTGGCCCTGGCGGGAGGCTCGTACGAACGGATCTCCCTGCTCGCCGCGCTGCGCAAGAGCGCCGCCGTGCCCGGTGGCGGCGACTACGTCTACGACAACTGGGAGGGGCTGCGGCTGGCGGCGGGGTCGGCGACCCTCGCCGAGGTCATGGGCCGCGAGCTGGGCCCGCGCATCCGCCTCGGCTCACCCGTCGCCGCGCTCGACGTCCGGCCGGGCCACTGCACCGTGCGCCTGGTCACCGGCGAGATCCTCACCGCCCGCGCCGTGGTGAGCGCCCTGCCGGTGGGTCCGCTGCGATCGGTCGCCGTCACCGGGGTGAGCGACGCCCGTCTCGGCTCGCTGCACCGGCAACGCCAGGCGACGGCAGCCAAGTTCGCCGCCGTGTACGACCGTCCCTTCTGGCGCGCCGCCGGGCTGAACGGCCTGTCCGAGGCCGAGGGGGTCCTGGGCAGCACCTGGCCGCAGAGCGAGGGTGTGCTGTCGGCGCTGATCCCGCCCGAGCGCTTCGGCGTCCTGCTGGGCACCCCGCCGCAGCTGCGCACCCCGGAGCTGCTCGCCGAGATCGCGGGGATGTTCGGCGACGAGGCGCTGCGGCCGTCCGCCGGCCATCTGCGGCTGTGGGGCAGCGATCCGTGGACGCAGGGCTACGTCACCCAGTGGACCCCCGGCGAGGTCATGGCGGTCGGCCCGCTGCACGGCACGCACGAGCCGCCCTTCTACGTCTGCGGCTCCGACCAGTGGGTCGCCGGATACATGGAGGGCGCGGTCCGCACCGGCCGCGCCGCCGCCGAGGAGGCGCTGCGCCGTGGCTGACGACTCCCGCCTCAACCACATCGACGGCAAGGACGTACCGGCCGCCTCCGGTGCCACCCTGAGGCTGATCGACCCGGCCACCGGGCTCCCCCACGGCACGGCCCCGCTCTCCGGCCCCGAGGACGTGGACGCGGCCTGCCGGGCGGCTCGGGACGCCTTCGAGGGCTGGTCGGTCACGACACCGGCGCACCGGCAGTCCGCGCTGCTGCGGATCGCGGACGCCGTGGAACGGGAGGCGGACGCCCTGGCGAGGGCCGAGGTGACCGACACGGGCAAGCCGCGCGCCCTGTTCCTCGCGGACGAACTGCCCGCGATCGTGGACGTGCTCAGGTACTTCGCCGGAGCCGCGCGGAACCTGCCGGGTGCGGCGGCGGCCGAGTACACCCCGGGCCGCACCTCCGTCCTGCGCCGCGAGCCGGTCGGCGTCTGCGCCCAGATCACCCCGTGGAACTATCCGCTGATGATGGCCGTCTGGAAGGTCGCCCCCGCGCTGGCGGCCGGCAACACGGTCGTCCTGAAGCCGTCCGACACCACCCCGTCCTCCGCCACGCTCCTCGCCCGGCTGGCCGCCGGGCATCTGCCGCCCGGCGTCCTCAACGTCGTGTGCGGCGACCGGGACACCGGACGCCTGCTCGTCGCACACCCGGACGTCCGGCTGGTCGCCGTGACCGGCAGTGTCCGCGCCGGGCAGGAGATCGCCGCCGCGGCGGCGGCCGACCTGAAGCGGCTCCATCTCGAACTCGGCGGCAACGCCCCGGTGCTGATCCACGAGGACGCCGATCTGGACGACGTGGCCGAGCAGTTGTCGTACCTGTCCTTCTACAACGCGGGACAGGACTGCACGGCCGCCGGCCGGATCCTGGTCCACCGGCGGATCCATGACGCCTTCCTGGACGCCTTCGCCGCCCGGGCCGCGCGGCGCGTGCCCGGTGGCCCCGACGACGAGCACGCCGACTTCGGCCCGCTCGCCAACGCCGCCCAGCTCGGCTCCGTGGGCGGCATGCTGGAGCGCCTCCCGGCCCATGCCGAGGTGGTCGCCGGGGGCGCGGCGCTGACCGGCCCCGGCTACTTCCACCAGGCGACCGTGGTGGCCGGGGTCCGGCAGGAGGACGAGATCGTACGGAGCGAGGTGTTCGGGCCGGTCGTCACCGTGCAGCCGTTCGACGACGAGGCCGAGGCCCTGCGCATGGCGAACGCCGTGCCGCAGGGGCTGGCCGCGAGCGTCTGGACCCGCGACCACGACCGGGCCATGCGCGCGAGCCGGGCCCTGCGCACCGGCATCGTCTGGGTCAACACCCATGGCACGACCGTCTCGGAGATGCCGCACGGCGGAGTGCGGCACTCCGGCTACGGAAGCGATCTCTCCCTCACCGGTCTGCTCGACTACACCCAGGTCAAGCACGTCATGCTGTGACGCCTCCGCTCCGGCCCGCCGCGCGGGCCGGGGCGGGGAGGCGACGCGTCAGGCCCGTCCGGATTCCAGAACCTTCTTGAGGGTGGCCAGCTCGGTGTCGACCAGGTCGGTCTGCTCCTTGAAGAAGGAGTCGGTGAACGTGGGCGGCCGGCGGAAGGTCATCATGAACTCGGCTCCGTCGCCGTTGGGGACCACGCGGGCCGGCACCCGCCAGGAGGCGGTGTCGTCGACGTAGTCGTGGTCGAGGATGCCGAACTCGGCGTTCGCGTGCAGCCGCAGCCTGGCCGGCCCGAGCGGGGTGGACATGCGCCACCAGTCGGGGTCGTCGGTGGGCTCGATGGAGCGGACGTTGACCACGGCCCAGGTGGGCCAGTTCGCGGGGTCGGCGAGGAAGGCGTAGACCTTCTCGTACGGGCAGTCGATGCTGACGGTCTTGGTGAGGGAGGGTTCGATGCTCATCGTGCTCTTCTTTCAGGGGTTGTCGGGCGGCGCCGCCGGATGGGCCTCGCCCACCAGCCGTCGGATCCACTCCTCCAGCTGCCGCCGCTGACCGGCGTCGAGGGAGCCGAAGTAGTGGGCGTCGTTGCGGTCGGCGATCTCGGCCAGTTCCGGTACGAGGGCCTGTCCCCGGTCGGTCAGCACGAGCCGGACCGTGCGCCGTGAGGCGGGGTCGGGCTCGCGGCGGACCAGGTCCTTGGCCACGAGCCGGTCGACCAGGCGGGAGACGGCCCCCGGATCGATGTCCATGTGCGCCGCGACCGCCTTGGTGGTGTCGTGACCGTCGAAGACACTCGTCATCACGCCCCACTGGGAGACGGTGACGTCGTGTCCGGCGAGTTCGGCCTCGAACCGGCCGTGGACCTCGTCGGACAGCCGGCGAAGCCAGTAGCCGAGGTGGTCGTGGAGTCCGCTCGTCCTGCTCACACGTCCATCATTGTTGTCGCGACAACTCTTGTCAAGGCAATCGGAGAGAGCGACTACCGGAGAGCCGCGGCGGGCGGGCGTTCCCGCAGCGCGCCGTAGGCGATGAAGTAGGCGGGCAGGCGGCGCACCCGGCGCGACTCGGCGAGCAGGCGGGCGAGGCGCCGGGCCCGGCCCGCGCCGCCGAGGGGCGGCCGGCCCTGGAGGACGGGCGCGATGACCCGGGCGTGGGCCGTCCGCTGGAGGGTCTGTGTGACGACCGTGGTGGGACGGCGGCGGCGCTGCACGGCGCGTACGTCGCGCGGGCGCACGGCACCGCGGCGCAGCGGCTCGGTGAGATGACGGGCGGCGGCCACGGCGTCCTGGACGGCGAGGTTGATCCCGATGCCGAACACCGGGGACATCGCGTGCGCCGCGTCGCCGATGCACAGCAGGCCGGGCCGGTGCCAGCGGCGCAGCCGGTCCACGCGTACGTCGAGGAACTTGACCTCGTCCCAGGAGCGCAGGGCGTGGGTGCGGCCGGCGAGCCATGGCACGGCGGCGGTGAAGTCCGCCAGGAAGCGGTCCAGGCCGGCGGCCCGGCGGCGGCCGTCGGTGCCCTTGGGGATGAGCGCGGCGCACTGCCAGTAGTCCCCGCGGTCGATCATCGCGGTGAGGAAGCGCTCGCCGGCGCCGCCGACGAGTCCGCGCGGGTCGTCCGCGTGCCGTGGCAGGCGGAACCACCAGGCGTCCATGGGGCAGTCGAAGCGGCGCAGGCCCAGTTCGGGCCGGGCGCGGGCGAGCGATCCGCGGCCGTCACAGGCGACGGTGAGGACGGCACGCAGTTCGCCCGTGCGGCCGTCGGCGGTGCGGTAGCGGACGCCGGCCACCCGGCCCGACTCGACCAGGAAGGAGGTCGCCTCCGTGTTCATCCGCAGCCGGAAGGACGGCTCGCGGCGGGCCTCGTCGGCGAGCAGGTCCAGCAGGTCCCACTGGGGCACCATCGCCACGTAGTTGTAGGGGCCGCGCAGCGCCGAGAGGTCCGCGACGGTGACCGCCGAGCGGCCGGCTCCGACGGGCAGTTGGACGGTGCGCACCCGGCGCTGCGGCAGCCGGGCGAAGCGCTCGGCGAGGCCCAGGTCGTCGAGCAGCGCCAGGGTGGAGGGGTGGACGGTGTCGCCGCGGAAGTCGCGCAGGAAGTCGGCGTGCTTCTCCAGCACCGTCACCGCGACACCGGCCCGGGCCAGCAGCAGGGCGAGCACCATGCCCGCGGGGCCGCCGCCCACCACACAGCAGGTGGTCTTCTCCATGACGGTCCCGCCCTTCACGAGAGCAGTAATTCATCGGTCGGTGAATATTATACCCTCGCCGCGCCGGCGGGCCGCAGGCCGCGGTGGATCGGTGTTCCGGAGCCGGTCAGCGGGGCACCCGTGCCGCCCCGCCGGATGGCGACGATCTCCGCCGCGATCGACAGGGCGGTCTCCTCGGGCGTACGGGCGCCGAGGTCGAGGCCGATCGGGGAGCGCAGCCGGGCCAGCTCCCGCTCACTCACGCCCTCCGCCCGCAGGCGCCGGTCGCGGTCCTCGTGGGTGCGGCGGGAGCCCATCGCGCCGACGAACGCCACCGGCATGCCGAGGGCCACCTTGAGCAGGGGGACGTCGAACTTGGCGTCGTGGGTGAGGACGCACAGGACGGTACGGGCGTCGGTCGCGGTGCGCCGCAGATAGCGGTGCGGCCAGTCGACGACCACCTCGTCGGCGTCGGGGAATCGGGCCCTGGTGGCGAATACGGGGCGGGCGTCGCAGACGGTCACGTGGTAGCCGAGGAACCTGCCGGCTCGCGCCAGCGCCGACGCGAAGTCGATCGCGCCGAAGACGATCATGCGCGGGGGCGGCACGCTGGACTCGACCAGCAGGGTCAGGCCGCCCGGGCAGTGCGAGCCGTCCGCCGAGACCTCCACCGTGCCGGTGCGCCCCGCGTCCAGCAGGGCGCGGGCCTCGGCCGCCGCCTTCCGGTCCAGCTCCGGGTGGCCGCCCAGAGTGCCCTCGTACCGGCCGTCGTGGCGCACCAGCAGGGCCTGGCCCAGGAGTTCGGCCGGGCCGCGGGCGACCCGGGCGAGTGCCGCCGGCCGGCCCTCGGCGGCGGTCGCCACGGCCGATCCGAGGACCGTGCGGGCGGGCGCCCGTCCGGCCACCGGCGCGACCAGCACCTCGATCGTCCCGCCGCAGGTCAGTCCCACGGCGAAGGCGTCCTCGTCGCTGTAGCCGAACCGTTCCAGCACGCTCTGCCCGGTCCGGAGCACCTGTCGGCACAGCTCGTACACCGCGCCCTCCACACAGCCGCCGGAGACCGAGCCGATGACCGTGCCCGCGCTGTCGACGGCCAGGGCGGCGCCGGGACCGCGCGGTGCGCTGCCGCCGACGGCCACCACGGTGGCTACCGCGAACTCCCGGCCCTCCTCGATCCACCGGCTCAGTTCCCCGGCCAGGTCAAGCATCCGGCGCTCCCGCCGACAGGACGCGGTCCGGACGGATGGGCAGGTTGCGGTGGCGTACGCCGGTCGCGTGCCAGACCGCGTTGGCGACGGCGGCCGCGGCGCCCACGATGCCGACCTCGCCGATGCCCTTGATCCCGACCGGGTCGTTCGGGTCCGTGTCGTCGATCCAGTCGGCCTCCACCCGCGGCACGTCGGCGTGGGTGGCCACGTGGTAGCCCGCGAGATCGGCGCCGACGGGGCCGCCCGAGGCCCGGTCCCGGAGCGCCTCCTCGTGCAGGGCCATGGAGATGCCCCAGATCATGCCGCCCACGAACTGGCTGCGCGCGGTGAGCGGGTTGACGATCCGGCCCGCCGCGAAGATACCGAGCATGCGCCGCACGCGCACCTCGCCGGTGCCGACGTCCACGGCCACCTCGGCGAACTGGGCGCCGAAGGAGTGGCGTTCGGCGGGGGCGAGCGCGCGGATGGCCTCGGTGGTGTCGGAGCGCACCGTGATGCCCTCCGGGGGGATGTCGGCGCTCAGGGCGAGCCTGTCGCGCAGTTCCTCGGCCGCGGCCGTGACCGCCCATGACCAGGAGCGGGTGCCCATGGAACCGCCGGCGATCATCGCCGGGCCGAAGTCGCTGTCCCCGATGCGGACCCGGACGCGCTCCGGGGGCACCCGCAGCGCGTCGGCGGCGACGAGGGTGAGTGCGGTACGGGCCCCGGTGCCGATGTCGGCCGCGGCGATCCGGACGGTGAAGCCGCCGTCCGCTTGGGCGGTCACGGCCGCCGTGGACGGCGCCGCGCCCGCGGGGAAGGAGGCCGCCGCCGTGCCGGTGCCGAGCAGCAGGCGGCCGTCCCGCCGCAGCCCGGGGCGCGGGTCCCGGTCCGCCCAGCCGAACCTGCGGGCGCCCTCCTGGAAGCAGGCGGCGAGATTGCGGCCGGCGAACGGCAGGCCCGAGACCGGTCCCCGGTCGGGTTCGTTGCGCAGGCGCAGTTCGATCGGGTCGATCCCGCACTTCTCGGCGAGTTCGTCGAGCGCGGCCTCCAGGGCGAACGAGCCCGGCGCCTCGCCCGGGGCGCGCATGAACGTCGGGGTCGGCACGTCCAGCCGTACCACGCGGTTGGCGGTGTGGTGGGCGTCGGCGTCGTACATCACCCGCGCCACCCCGGCGCTCGGCTCGACGAACTCGTGCACGGTGGAGGTGGCGTTGACGCTCCGGTGCTCCAGCGCGCGCAGCCGTCCGTCGGCGTCGGCGCCGAGCCTGATCCGCTGGGTGGTGGGGCTGCGGTAGCCGGCCAGCGAGAACATCTGGCGGCGGGTCAGCACGACCCGCACCGGCCGCCGCAGGACGGTCGCGGCCATCACGGCGGCCACCTGGTGGGCCCGGACGCCCTTGCTGCCGAAGCCGCCGCCGACGTGCTCGGAGCGCACGCGCACCGAGGCCGGGTCGAGCGAGAAGAGGTTCGCGAGTTCGCCGATGACCCAGGTGGCGCCCTGGTTGGAGTCGACCACCTCGAGCCGGCCGCCGTCCCAGTGAGCCGTGGCGGCGTGCGGTTCCATGGGGTTGTGGTGCTCTTCGGGGGTGGTGTACTCGGCGTCCAGGACGACGGCCGACGCGGCCAGTTCGGCGTCGAGGTCCCCCTTCCCCGTCACCGCCGGCATATGGCCGTCCGCCGGGTACGCGTCCGGGCGGTCCCCGCTGAAGTCGATGTCGTGGGGCTCCTGTTCGTAGTGCACGACGAGTGTCTCGGCGGCCTCCCTGGCCTGCTCGGACGTCTCCGCCACGACCAGCGCCACCGGCCAGCCCAGGTGCGGCACCCGGTCGTGCTGGAAGACGGCACAGGTCGGATCGGGGCGCGTGCCCAGCAGGGTGGTGTACTCGGTGTTCACGCGCGGGGCGTTGCGGTGGTCGAGCACGGCGAGGACGCCCGGCATGGCGAGGACCGCGTCGGTGTCGAGGGCGCGGATCCGGCCACGGGCGACCGTGGAGAGCACCAGCCAGCCGTGGGCCAGGTCGGCGAAGGGGATCTCGCCCGCGTAGCGGGCCGCCCCGGTGACCTTGTCCCTGCCCTCGACGCGGGTGTGGGCGGTGCCGACGGAGGGCGCCCGCGTGGGCGTTCCGGTGGTGACGGTGGTCATCGGGCGGCCTCCTCGGCGAGTTCGGTGAGCACGGCCACGACGAGGTTGCGCATGAGGGTCACCTTGTATCCGTTGTGCGGCAGTGGCCGTGCCGCCGCCAGTTCGGCGTCGGCCGCGGCGGCATAGGTCTCCGCGTCGGCCGGTGCCCCGGTCAGGACGCGTTCGGCGGCGACGGCCCGCCAGGGCCGGGAGGCGACCGCGCCGAAGGCCAGGCGCGCCTCGTGCACGACACCGTCCCGGACGTCCAGCGCGGCGGCGAGCGAGCCGATGGCGAAGGCGTACGAGGCGCGCTCGCGCACCTTGCGGTAGCGGGAGTTGGCGGCGACCGGGGCGGGCGGCAGGACGACCCCGGTGATCAGCGCGCCCGGTGGCAGCGCGGTCTCGCGGTGCGGGGTGTCGCCGACCGGCAGGTAGAAGTCGCCGAGCGGCAGTTCGCCCGGCCCGTCGGCGGTCTCGAAGTGCACGACGGCGTCGAAGGCGGTGAGCGCGACGGCCATGTCCGAGGGGTGTACGGCCACGCAGTGGGCGGACGCGCCCAGGATGGCGTGGTTGTGGTGCTCGCCCTCGACGGCGGGGCAACCGCTGCCCGGGACGCGCTTGTTGCAGGGCTGGGTCACGTCGGTGAAGTAGCCGCAGCGGGTGCGCTGGAGCAGGTTCCCGCCGACCGTGGCCATGTTGCGCAGCTGCCCGGAGGCGCCGGCCAGCACCGCCTGGGCCAGCGCGATCAGTCCTGGTGGATGCGGTTCCGAGGGCCATACCCGCAGGTTAGCCAGGGGTGGGCGGTGTCCCAACCGAACCCCGGAAATTTGCCCG
>NZ_JBSGDB010000375.1:0-8721 GCF_053602155.1 Streptomyces sp. NPDC004561 | reverse complement strand
GTCGCGACCCTTGCAAACGGATTGACGTGCTGCCGGCTCGGAGGCGGGGCTCCCCCCGCTTGGGTCGGTCGGCCATTCCAGGTGCCTGCTGCCGCAACGCGCTGTGTCAGGAATGGGTTTGGTGCACGCCGACCGCAGGGGGCCCGATCAGAATCGCATCAGTCGCCTGTCAGGAGCACCTGTCACTCTCTTTCATGTGAACAGCCCCGGGAGATCACCGGGGCCAGGAACGAGGAGAGGTGCCCGGAGCGGTTGATCGGGGACCAGCGAGCGTGCCTCAAGGTCGTTCCCAACAGGGGTCCACGCGAGCTTGCGGATGACGTTCTCGGAGGCGTTCCCATCCACCCGGTTGATGCTGATGCCACGGTCCTGAAGAGCGAACTCCAGCGTGGCGTGGGCGGCCTCGGACGCGTATCCCTGGCTCCAGAACTGTGAGCCGAGCCGCCGGCTGAACGCCACGGCGGGCATCACCTATCCGGATACCTCAGCATCAACGCCGCCCGCCGCGACCCCGCACAGCGAGCCGGGTACCGTATGCCCGAACAGCACACCGCCGGACCACCGCGGGTGTGGTCGGGACGGACGGAGAGGGCTGGTAGGTAGCTATGGAAGACCCGCGTCGCCTCGGCGGCCGGTACGAGTTGGGCCAGGTGCTCGGCCGTGGTGGCATGGCGGAGGTCAACCTGGCGCACGACACCAGGCTCGGCCGCACCGTGGCGGTGAAGACGCTGCGCGCCGACCTCGCGCGCGATCCGTCCTTCCAGGCCCGGTTCCGCCGGGAGGCCCAGTCGGCCGCCTCGCTCAACCATCCCGCGATCGTCGCGGTGCACGACACGGGAGAGGACCACATCGACGGATTCTCGATCCCGTACATCGTGATGGAGTACGTCGACGGATCGACGTTCCGCCAGCTTCTTCACAGTGGCCGCAAGCTGCTGCCGGAGCGCGCGATGGAGATGACCATCGGCATCCTCCAGGGCCTGGGGTACGCCCACCGCAGCGGCATCGTCCACCGCGACATCAAGCCCGCGAACGTGATGCTGACCCGCAACGGCCAGGTCAAGGTGATGGACTTCGGCATCGCCCGCGCCATGGGCGACTCCGGAATGACGATGACCCAGACCGCGGCGGTCATCGGCACGGCCCAGTACCTGTCCCCCGAGCAGGCCAAGGGCGAGCCGGTGGATGCCCGCTCGGACCTCTACTCCACGGGCTGTCTGCTCTACGAGCTGCTGGCGGTCCGACCGCCGTTCGTGGGCGACTCCCCCGTCGCGGTGGCCTACCAGCACGTCCGCGAAGAGCCCCAGCCGCCGAGCGTCTTCGTCCCGGGGATCACGCCCGAGATGGACGCGATCGTCCTGAAGGCACTGGCCAAGGACCCGGACTACCGCTACCAGTCGGCCGACGAGATGTGCGCCGACATCGAGGCCTGCCTCGACGGCCAGCCGGTCGCGGCCACAGCGGCCATGGGTACCGTCGGCTACGGAGGCTACCCCGCCGACCATCCGACGACTGCTCTACGCACGGACTCCAGCGCGGGCGCGACGACGATGCTGCCGCCGATGAACCGCTACGACGCCGGCTACGACGAGCGCCCGGACCGTCGCCGGCAGAAGAACAACACGTCCACGACCCTGCTGGTCGTGGCCGGTGTGCTGATGCTGGTTGGCGCGATCTTCATCGGCAAATGGCTGGGCAAACAATTTTAGCCCAAAAGGGGCGCTTTGCCCCGCCGGTCGTGATTGATTCCGGGCTCAGCTGTCGCGCCGAACTACTGAACTTGAATGAGTGATGTCGGGGCCCGCAGTGGGGTGGCTGGAGGCCCGGCTTGCGCCTTCCCGGTGTGGCCGGAGCACGAGGATGATGTTCGTGTGATCCGAGACTTCCCGCCGTTGCCGTTGCCCCAGTACGCCGTGGCCCGGATCGGCTGTTTGCCAGAGGTGCCCGCCGAGATTGCCGACGATCTGCGGCAGATCGGCGTCCCAGCAGGGCTGATCGGTTATGAGTACCAACCGCTGACCGAGGCGACGCTGCTGGACGGGATCGGTGAGAGCGGGTTGGTCGTCTTTGGGGCTAGACGAGTCTTTCCGAACACGGTCAGTGGTCGTAGGCGGTCAGTGACCGGCTGACCGCCTGCCCGGTCTGGAAGTTGTGCCAAATCGCGGCGGCCAGTGCGAGCATGCGCTGGGCAACGCGCACAGAGACGCCTTCGATGGTGCGTCCGCCATGTTGTTCCAGGTCAAGCTGGCCCTTGAGGGTGTCGTTGACCGACTCGATGAGCTGGCGGACCTTCTTCAGCATCGGCTCGCCGGGCCGCATCACCTCCCGCTTCCGGGAGGGCCGTAGCAGCGTGATGCCCTGTTCGGACAGTGACCGCTCGAACGGCTTGGACGCGAACCCCTTGTCGGTGATCAGCAACAGCCCCGGCCGTTCACGGACCAGCCCGGCATCCACTTCCAGCATGGCGGCCAGCACCTCCCGCTCGCCGATTTTGGGATCGGCCAGCGCCCACAGCATCGGCATCCCCGACGGGGTGCACACCAGATACAGCCGCAGTCCCCAGAAGAACCGTGAATGCGACGCGCAGTAGCCGTAGTTCGCCCAGCCTGCCAGCTCGGACCGCTTAACCGTGGGCCGGGACATCCCGCACGGCACCGGGGTCGAGTCGCTGATCCAGACGGTGTCGTGCCAGAAGTCGGTGTCCTTGGCCAGGACCCGGATGATCCGCTTGATCTGCGGCAACGCGGCGCGCAGCCGCTTGTTGTAGCCCGGGTCGTGCGGGATGAACGGGAACATGTCGCCGTGGTGGGCGCGCACATACCGCAGCCACCGGGCCTCGCAGTGAAAGCCGAGCATCGCCTGCATGACCGCCAGACACAGCAACTCGGAGTGGCTGAGCTTCGCCGGCCGTCCCGGCAATCGCGCGATACCCGCTCGCTCGTCATCGATCTTTACGTAGAGTGCGGTCACGAGGGTGTCCAGGTTCGTCGTCACAAACGATCATGGACACCCTCTCCTCGCGCCCGCAGGCATTCGGAAAGACTCGTCTAGCGGCCTGTTCGGGCGGCTCGGCGTCGATGTGGCTTCGCGTCGCGTCGTGCAGATCCCCAAGACCGAGTCCGCGACTGCCTGGCATGTGAACAGGGACCTTGGAACCTTCCACCGGTGCGTCGCGGCCACCGTCGCCCGCTTCCCGTTCTACGAAGAAGGCGAGGAGGACAGATTCCAGCAGGTGGCGGACGAGCTTCGCCGCCTCCTCGTCACCATCGATGACACCGCACTTGCACACAACGGGTTCTGGGAGACCATGTGCGACGACGTGGCGATGGGTGACTACGCGAACTGGGAACAGGAATGAGTCACCTCAGTCCTCCAGGCTCAGGCCGGTTGTCGCGAGGCAGCCGTCGATGAGTTCCGGCCGGTACTGGATCCTCTTGAGCCGACGTTTGACGGCTCGGGTGATCTGAGTGAGGTCCGCGGCGGCGAGGTTGCCGATCTCGCGTTTGACCAGCGGCCAGGTGCCCTCCTGCGGGTTGAGGTCGGGTGCGGCCTCGGGACTGGTAGGCCCGCATGTTCCGGTGTCGCGTATTCGAGCTTCAGGCTCCGAAGTAGTCACCGTGTGTATTGGGCGGCGAAGACGTACGCGGTGGGGGTGGCCACAAACCCGTAGCGATAGTCCGCCCCGACCACCCGGTACCAGGTGTCGCCCCAGTTTCCGATGCTCTGGCCGACGGTCCAGCACTGGGCCATGACCTGGCCGCCCGGGGGGACGTCATGCCAGCCGATCTTGCCGTCCGTGGTGTTGGGGGCGTTGTAAAGCCCGACCCAGTTGCCGGTGGTGAGCAGGACGGCATCGTCGGCGGAGGCGGTCCCCGTCGTCGCGGTGAGCGCGCCGACGCTCAGCGCGGCGGCGGTGGCGACCATCGCCACCCGGCGTCCGAAAGTGAAGCTCATGATGTGTTCCCCCTGCTTGTGGTGGCGGCCTGTCATGGCCGCCGGACGTTCGAGTTGTTTCGCCGCTTGGGCCAGCCTTGCGCGAAGCGGCCCGACCAGGCTGCCCGGCGTGGCCGCGTGGAGTCTCGTTTCCCACACAAGTCCACACACCCCGGTCGGCCCCTGTCGGCTCACCGAATGTAGCGCCGGCGACCCATGGTGTGGGATGTCTAATTGCACGGTGAAGCGGGGGTTCCGGTGTCGCAGTGCACAGCGAGCCGGGAAGAGTACGGGTGGGGCCTGCTCCAGCGCTGACGGTGGTACGGGGACAGCGGCGGGCCGCGAGCCGTGACGCGCCGTCACCCACCCGCGTTCACCGGACATGACCACCTGCTTGTGTCCACCGCCTGACCGCGACCTGTGCCCGCACTGCCACGGCTGGGGATTCCAGCCGGGCACGTCGGGCCCGGAGCGTCCTCTGTGCCCGCGCTGCCGGATGGCGTCCCGTGGAGTGGTTTAGCAGGGATCTTGGCGTAACCCCTGGTCATGCGGCGGCCATCGCGCAACTCTCCGAGTAGAGAAGCTCGTTGAAGCGAGAGGTGCGCGATGGCCTCACGGCATCCCGGTTCACCCCCGGTGACCGCCTCGGCCTCGGCCTTGACCTGGTGCGGAGAATGGCCCGGAGCCTGCCCGAGGAGCACGAACAGATGCGGCACCTGGGCCTGCCCGCTCTGCGGCCCCGGACGGCTCCCGTCCTAATGAACGGCGGCCCCGGGCGTGCCCGGAGGCTCAGGGGCGCCCCCGCTGCCCCCTCAGGTGCTCCGCGATCGGTTTGAGGGACTTGTCCAGCTCTATCAGGGCCTCGGGCGACAGCAGGTCGATGAAATGGCGTCGCACCGACGCCACGTGGTGCGGCGCGACCTTCTTCATCGTCTCCATGCCGTGCTCGGTGAGCACGGCGTACAGTCCTCGCCGGTCGGACTCGCAGTTCTCGCGACGCACCAGGTTCGCGTTCTCCATCCGCGTGATCTGGTGCGAGAGCCGGCTCTTGGACTGCAGGGTCGCGGAGGCGAGGTCGCTCATCCGCATCCGTACGTCGTCCGACTCGGACAGGTTCACGAGGATCTCGTAGTCGTTCATAGTCAGGCCGAACGGCTGCAGATCCTTCTCCAGCTGGTACGTCAACAGCCTGTTGACCTCCAGGTGGGTGCGCCAGGCGCACTGCTCCGCATCGGTCAGCCAGCGCGTGGCCGTCTCGGTCTCCATGAATGAAGTCTACCTAAGAAGTTGAATGACGAACTACTTCGGGTGGTGTGACAGTGCGCACGCGTTCGACGTCACACTCCGCAGACTACCGCTCACAGCCCGAAGCGACGCTGGAGGTCTCCCAGCTGTCCGGGAAGGCGCGGTGCGCCCGCCGATTGCGGACCGTGTCCGCCCGGCCCCCCTCCGCCACCGCCGGGCGTCCCCGGATCGGACGGAATCACCCCCGTGTCGACCTCCGCCATCAGCTTCTCGGTGGACTGCAGCAGCACCGTCCCGGCGCCCACGAACTCGAACTGGTGCTCCTCCCCGGAGACCCCGCCGAAGCCCGTGATTGCACGTAGACCGCCCAGTACACCGGTCAGATAGCCGTGGTCGTAGTGATGGCAGGGGGAGGGGCAGTCGGCCCAGCCGACGAGTGCCTGGGGGTCCACCCGGATGGGAGGTTCCATGAACACCACCGGCCCGTTAGACGCGGCGACAAACTTGCCGGTTCCGATAAGGGTCAGAAAACCCGGCACGATCGACTGCTTGAGCGCGAGACTTGGCTGAAAAGCGAGCAGGTTGCCCGCGCGAATGGTCAAGTTCCCGTCGTCCAGGTCGTAGGAGTTGACGTCGAAGGCCCGGTCGGCGAGCAGCATCTTGCCCGAACCGCGGGCCACGACCCAGTCGCTGGCGTGCAGTGGCGAATGGAACGAGGTTCGCACCAGGTGGTCGAGTTGTCCATGTCCGATGCCGTTGAACTCGATCGCCCCGTAATAGGCGATCATCTTCCCTTTCTGCAGGAACCACTGCCCGCTCTTGAGCTCCACGCAGAACGTGTAGCTGTTCACGTTGTCGTCGGCGGGCAGCGTCATGGGGTCGTGCACGACCGGGGCGCCGGGGGTTCCGTACGTGCTCACAGCTTCTCCTCCGAGGCCTGTACGTACACCGTGCCGTTTCCGCTCAGTTCCAGCTGGAACGCCTCGCCGGAGCCGCGGCCCACCATCTCGCGCCAGCCGAGCGCGGCGGACAGCCTGTTGCGGACGTCGCCGTGGTGGGCGACGTAGGCCTGGGGGTCCACGTGCACCGGGCGCTGCGGGGTGACGGGGAGCTCGAAGACGCCGCCGTGCGCCATCACGGCGACGGCTCCCTGCCCCTGGAGGGTGGTGGTGAACAGCCCCTGGCCGGTGACCTGGCCCCGGACCAGGCCCATGACCCCGCCCTGCGAGCCCATGAACATCGTGCCCTGGCGGAGCGTGCCCTCGAAGGCGAGCAGGCGGTCGGCCTCGACGTGGAGGGTGTCGCCGGAGAGGTTGATGACGTGCACGTGATGGCCGCCGTGCCCGAAGAAGACCGTGCCGCTGCCCTCGACGGTCATCAGCGGGGTCGCCTCGCCGGCCACGCGGCGCCCGAGCATGGACATCAGCCCGCCCTGGCCGCCCTGGATGCTGGGCGTGAAGGACACGTCCCCCTTGTAGGCGAGCATCGCGCCGCGCTGGCTGAACAGCTGCCGGCCGGGCTGCACGGTCGCCTCGACCATTTTGGAGTTGATCTCCCGGAAGGTCATCTACAGGTCCCCCGCGATCGTGTTCCGCTCGCTCGGCTGCACGTACACCAGGCCGTCCCCCTCGAAGCGGATCTGAAAGGCCTCGCCGCCGCCCTCCCCGAGGAACGTGCGGAACGTCACACCGGACTGGAAGGACTGCCGGACGTTCCCCTGGTGCGCGATGTAGGCGCCGGGGTCGACGGTCAGCGGGTACTGCGGGCTGACGCGCAGCACCACCGCCGGGCCGTCGGACATGATCGCCGCCTGGCCGTGGCCCTCGACGGTCGTGGTGAACAGGCCGTTGCCCTGCGAGGCGCCGCGCAGGCCGGTGAACGTCGTGCCCGTCCTGAGTCCCGCGTCGGTCACGAGCAGGTTGCTCGACTCCACGCAGAGTCTGTCCCCCTGGAGGCTCACCAGGTTGATCTCGGTCGCCCGGTCGGCGAACCAGCAGGTCCCATGCCCTTTCACCTCCATCACCGTCATCTGCTCGCCGGTGAGCCGCCGGGTCACCATCCCGCGCAGCCCCTCGCCGCCGCCGCTCAGCTTCTTGAAGGACATCTGACCGTCGTACGCGACCATCGAGCCGTTCTTCGCCTTCACGGCGTCCCCGGTCATGTCGACGGCGAGCACCTTGCTGCCTTGGAGTCGGAACATCGCCACGCTGGGAAAGTAGCGGCCGGACGGGTGGGCGGAACAGGTCCCACGGGTGGATCCCCACCCTGAGCGGCCCCCTAGGGGCGTCGTTTGCTTCAATGGGTGAACGCTTGTGCGTGCGTTCACAAACCGGCAGCACCCATCGGCAGTCCGTAACCGGCAGACACTCGTCGCGACCCCCATCGAAGGTGACCCGTGGACATCAAGACCGCCACCGCCATCCGCCGACTCCGCCTGGTCTCGGCCCCCGAGGCCGTGTCCTTCATCGTCCTGCTCGTCTGCTCGGTGCTGAAGCGGACCACGGACTTCAACGCGGTGCCCGTGATGGGCGCGATCCACGGTGTCCTGTTCGTCCTGTACGTGATCTTCTGGGCGGACGCCTGGAACCGCGCCAAGTGGCCGCTGAAGACCGCGGCGCTCTACTTCGTCCTGTCGGTGCTGCCGACCGGCGGCTTCTTCGCCGAGCGCAAGCTGCGCCGCGAGGCCGAGGACGCGGTCATCGCCGCCCGCGCCCGCAAGGAAGGGGTCGTCAACGCATGATCGTCGCCTTCTCCGTGACGCCCCTCGGCGTCGGCGAGGACGTGGGGGAGTACGTCGCCGACGCCGTGCGCGTGGTCCGCGAGTCGGGCCTGCCGAACCGCACCGACGCCATGTTCACCTCGATCGAGGGCGAGTGGAACGAGGTGATGGACGTCGTCAGGCGCGCCGTCGCCGTCGTGGAGGAGCGCGCCCCGCGTGTGTCGCTCGTCCTCAAGGCCGACATCCGGCCCGGCGTGACCGACGGGCTGACCTCCAAGGTCGAGACCGTGGAGCGGCATCTCGCCGGTTAGCGCGCGGCGATTCCGTACCCGGTGGACCCCGGCCCGCGGCGGCCGGGGTTTCCTCGTCCCCGCGGTTTGAGCGATCGCTCAAAGAGGAGTACCTTGTCACGGAAGATCGTTTGAGCGGTCGCTCAAAAAGCGCCCTGACGTGGGGGAACACCATGGGTCTCTACATAGAGACACACATACGCGCCGACCTCGACATCGTGTGGGCGTACACCCAGGACCCGGCGCGCCACCAGCGCTGGGACCTGCGCGTGATCGGGATCGAGTACCTCCCGCGCGCCGAGGGCGAGCCGCGGCGCTTCCGCTACACCGCGCGCCTGCTGCCGTTCCTCACCGTGTCCGGCGCCGGCATCGCGGCGCGCGAGAACGACCGGCCCGACGGCACCCGCACCTCCGCCCTGCGCTTCTCCTCCACCCACCCCCTGTCGGTGACGTACGGCAGATCGTGACGGAGCTCAGCAACTCGCTGCTGTTCGTCTCGGCCGCCGGGCGCGGCGCGGTGCTGGCGGTGCTGGC